>JBKPJS010000032.1:0-5252 GCA_046730815.1 Acidobacteriota bacterium | reverse complement strand
CTCCTGATCCTTGTTTTTCGAGTCGTTTGTAGTATTAGTCGAGTGTGCGCCAATCGATTGTGAGATTGAAACGGCGCAAGAAATCAGCTTGCTCTTTGATCTGTCGCTCGTTGATTGGAGCAATCGACTCGCCTTCGCCGGTAATTTCAGTAGTGACACCCATCATCACTTTGCTCATCGCGCGCGGATCGATCAGCAGGTACGTTTCAGACTGGCCCAGCATGTCGATGAAGCCGGGCGCGACGACGAGATCGCGGGCGTCGATCGTTCGTGAGGCCGTGGCTTGCGAAAGATTTCCGATGCTGACAATGCGATCGCCTTTGATGGCCACGTCGGCTTCGTAGCCTGCGCGCCCCGAGCCATCCACGATACGTCCGTTTCTGATCAGGAGATCGTATTGCGGTGACTGCGATGACACTAGGACCAGACTAAGAATTACGCCGGTAAGAAAAATTTTGGCAAGCATTAATTGCTCCTGGCGACAGCTTTACAGGATTTTTCAGGATGAACATGTAAATCCTGTACATCCTGTAAATCCTGTGAAACTACTCTAGAAATCTGCTGCGTTGATTTGGCTCAGGCAGCATGCAGGTTTCGTATTTACCAAAGACACGATACCGGTTGCGTGCGACGAAACGGTACACCGGATCGCGCAGAGCACGCGGGACGATCTGCGCGGTCACCGCCAAACTTTTCCAAAATCCTCCCAACTCAATCCACGCTCGCAGGATTGCGTCGGAACGATTCAGCACGCGCTCGTCGGGTTCATCGTAATTTACGACGACGTGAACAGTGTCGAGGTCCGCCGGATCGATTCCATGCCTCCGTAAAACCTTCGTCGCGAAGTCGCTTTGCAGTGAAGCAAATCGCAACGTCCCGCGCTTGTCTCGCTTTATCAGAAACTGCACGAGGCGATTGCAAAGACCGCAAACACCATCATAAAAAACAATCGACATCAGGGATTCAGCACAGGCTGATTTGCCGCTCGCAATTGTTCGTTGATTGCCGCCACGTCTTTCGTCTTCAGTTCATTCCAATCTCCCAACAACTTCGCAAGCGTCTTCTGTAACTCCGTGGCGGCCGTAACCATTGGTAATGTGGGCGCCAGGTCGGCGCTCTGCAAATGTTCGAGCAACGACGAGAAGCCGTTATTCAAACGCGTCAGGTTCGGCTCGCGCATATCGATCGTTCCACCGGGAAGTCCCGGTGAGCTTGCATCACCGCGTCCTTCACCACCAATCGCAGCCGCTTTCTTGTCGAGCGTATTCAGCGCTTCGGCGAGTGGGCCTCGGCCTGCTCGCGAAATCGACTCTTTGATCTGCGCGCGAAGTTTCTTGATCTGGTCCACTACGTCAAACGTTTGCTGCATCCCGCGGTAAGCTTCGATTGAAAGAGTGAACTGTTGTGTCAGGTCGGCAGGCGTCGCCTTCACTCGCGGATCGATCTTCACCGTTAACGACTGGGTAAGCAACTTGCCGTTTGCGGTCAGCTTCACCGTGTAAGTACCCGGCAACACCGAAGGCCCAACCGGATAGAGCGGCGTGTCGCGATAGATCGCAGAGATCGGAAAGCCATGCCCGAAGGCGTTGGGCGGCGCGTACTTCAGATCCCATACGAAACGTTGCATACCCGCTTTCGCGACGAGCACCTGTGACGGTCGAAACCAATATTCCGGCACCGCGTAATCAGTGGGATTCACCGGCTCAGGTTTGTCATCACTGGAAAAACGACGAACCAGTTGATTGCGGCTGTCGAAGATTTCGAGCGTTACAGGCGTCTTCGGATCTTCGTGGAAGTAGTAGTTGATAATCGCGCCGTCAGGTGGGTTTTGGCCCGCAGGTTCTTCGGGCGGCAAAGGCGTATCGGTGTTTACGTTGCGCTGCACACGATAAGCGATTTGCGGCGCGAAGAGATGAACTGCTGAATTGCTCACTGTTGTGTTGAGCTGTCTTAACGGCGTGATGTCGTCGAGTATCCAGAACGAGCGCCCGTGCGTACCGACTACAACGTCATCATTGTGAATCACCAGATCGCGAATCGACGTCGCCGGCATATTAAGACGGAGCGATTGCCAACTACCACCATCGTTGAAAGAAACAAACACATTGAGTTCAGTTCCGGCAAACAGCAATCCACGCCGCTGCGGATCTTCCTTCACAGTGTTCACTGGACCATCAGGCAGTCCATTGACTATCTCCTGCCACGTCGTGCCACCGTCAGTAGTGCGATAGATGTGCGGCTTCTGATCGTCGAGCCGGATACGGTTTACCGCGACGTATGCGGTGTTGAGATCAAAATGGCTGGCGTCGATCTGAGAGATCTTGCTCCAGGAGTCGATTGTTGGAGGAGTTACGTTTTTCCAGGTCTTGCCGCCATCTTTCGTGACGTGAATCAGGCCATCGTCTGTTCCCGCCCAGATCACGTTGATGTCTTTTGGCGATGGCGCAACAGCATAGATCACGCCACGTCTCGGTTGCGTCGCCATCTCGGGACGACGAAACACGCCGATGCTCGCCGGCACTTCCGGCTTCTCACGCGAAAGATCAGGACTAATAATCTCCCAGCTCGAACCACCATTCGTGGTTTTGAACAACACGTTGCCGGCGAGATAAAGCACCCGCGGGTCGGCCGGTGAGAAGAGGATTGGCGCCGTGCGAAGAAACCTGTACTTCCCACTACGCAGAATCTCGGGTGCGACGTTCTGCACCTGGCCCGTCGTCGTATCGAAACGCGTGGCCTTGCCGCCGTAGATGAGATTGGGATGAAGCGGATCCGGTGCGACGTAGCCGTACTCTTCAACACCGACAGTGCGCCAGTCGCGGAAAGTGATTGCGCCATTATCGCCGCGACTCTTCACGCCCGCCGAGCCGCTTTCCTGCTGCCCGCCGTAAACCCAGTAAGGAAACTGATTGTCAGTAATGACGTGATAGAACTGCGCTGTAGGTTGGTTGTACCAGGAGCTCCACGTCTCCCCGCCGTTGACGCTGACAACAGCGCCCTGGTCAGTCGCGAGCAACATGATTTGCGGGTTCTCAGGATTGATCCAAAGCGTGTGGTAATCGTCGCCGCCGGGCGCGCCTTTGAATGCGGTGAACGTCTTACCGCCGTCGGTTGACCGATAAGCCGCTATTGCCGAAGTGTAAACAATCTCCTTGTTGCGAGGATCGACGTCGATCTCTGCGAAGTCACTGCCGCGCGCCCAGGCGCGTCTGTCGGTGCCGACACGTCGCCAATTTTCACCGGCATCGTCCGAGCGATAAATTCCTCCGAGCTGTGGCGCATCGACTGTTGCATAGACCGTATTTGAATCACTCGGAGCCACGGCGATACCGATGCGGCCAAGACCTTGTTCGAACGTCGGTAAACCTTTTGTCAATGGGCGCCAGTCATTGCCGCCGTCAGTTGTTTTGTAAAGTCCGCTGCCAGGTCCTTGCCACGCGCCGTTCTCCCATGGACCTTGCCGGGCTGACCACAAGTCTGCGTAGATGACTTTTGAATTACTCGGATCGAACGCGAGGGCAATGGCGCCCGTGTTCTCGTCCTTATAAAGAACTTTCTGCCAGGTTTCGCCGCCGTCAGAGGAACGAAACACGCCGCGCTCCTCGTTTGCGCCGTAAGGATGGCCCAACGCCGCGACGTAGACCAGATTCGGATCGCGTGGATCGACGAGTATTGCTCCAATCTGTTGCGCGTTACGCAATCCAAGGTGTCGCCAGGTCTTGCCGCCGTCCGTGGATTTGTAAATGCCGTCGCCCGTGGAAAGGTCCGGCCGCTGGAGTCCTTCGCCGCTGCCGACGTAAATGATTTCCGGGTTCGACGTTGCGACCGCAAGGGCGCCGATTGAGCCGGTTGGCTGATCGTCGAAGATAGGTTTCCACGTGTGGCCGTAGTCGGTGGTTTTCCAGACGCCGCCGTTGTTGACTCCTATATAAAAGACGTTTGGTTGGCCGGGAACGCCAGTCGCGCCGACCGTTCTTCCGGCGCGGAATGGTCCGATCATCCGCCACTTCATGCCCTGGACTTGATCGGTGCCGTTCTGCGCTTGAATCTGAGGGCAGAGCAATAGGCAGATAAGCGCGCAAAGGTGACGCAGATTCATATAGACAGGATTTACAGGATTAACAGGATAAAGTAAATATCCTTGTTAATCTGGCAACTCCTGTAATCCTGTCTGTCGTTTCCTGAGAATCAATGCGGAGATGAGCGTCATTATTATTCCGACGGGAAGTGGTTCGAGGAATGTGAGAGCGGCCCTGATGAAAGGATTGTCGTACATAGCCTTAAATTTCTTCATTTCCTCGACCTGTTGAGAGATCTGTTCAGCCGAAGCACCCGACGCTCGCGCCTTCTCAATTATGTGGTTCGTATATTTCTCGGCAAAGTCGGGCAGGAAGTTGAAAGACACAATCTCCCAGGCCACGACGTAGCAGACACACGATATCAGCATGATCAGAAGGCCTACGCTTACAGCCCGGCCAAAACTGATGTAGCCGTTACCCACGTTCTCGCGGTAAGAGCGAATGCCAAAGAACACGAGTAGAAAGGCGAGCACCATCGACGTGTAGCCGATGATCAAACTGCGGTCGAAACCGATTCGATCCATGAATGGCACTGTTGCCAGCATCAACACGGCCATTATGGCGCCTGAGATTAAGCCAAAGGTCAAAACGATTCTCTTCATGACAAGTCTCCTGAGTGGGTTCGGAAATCTTCTGGCGCAAGCTACCTTCGCGGGCTCGAGTTGTCGTCATACTTTCGGATGATTTCGCGGGATTGCGGTGAGAATAATACTTTTAGATTAGGGAATTAGTCCCATCTCTTTTCCAATTTGTACGGCTTGTGTTCGACGTTTGGCACTAAGCTTATCGAATAGCCTGCTTGAGTGGGTCTTAACCGTGTTTTCACTGACAAACAGTTTCTCGGCTATCTCGCGGTTGCTCATTCCCTGGGCGATCAATTCCAGGATCTCGAGTTCACGCTTCGTGATGCCGAGATCCTTCAAACGCTCCTCATTTAAAGCAAACGGCTGAGTGGACGGTACGGGAACTTCTTTGACGACCACGACCTCTTTCTTTCGGGTCAGCTTCAATCCGAGCCAGATGCCCAGCGCGGCGAAGAGCAGGGCAATCAACCCGCCGTAGATTTCGAGCGAGTGCTCCACCACCAGGAAGCGGAACTCGATCAATCTGAGCACTACGATCAGCACGCCACCGCAGAGGCCGTAGATGAGTGTGTGGATGAGCGTCTGCCTG
>JBKPJS010000031.1:0-4136 GCA_046730815.1 Acidobacteriota bacterium | reverse complement strand
GCATAAGGTCGAGCGTGTTTGCTTCGTCGTGTTGCGCGGGAGTGGCGCCACCTTCGACACAGACGATCGTGCAAACCGGTGAAGCCGCACGTGTCATTCAGTTCGCCTTGAAGGTGCAGTTCTAGCAGTTGATGGCTTTTGCTCAAAAGTGCATGAAGCCCGATTTGCTCGTGGGACGACTGCCACAAAGAAGCACAAAAGGCACAAAAAACTGCGGAAAGCATTTTGTGCTTTTTGTGCTTCTTTGTGGCGTTCCTTAACCAAAATTTTGAATGCGTTTACATCTTTTTGGATGTCAGAGACGCCTATATCTCAGATAAGTCGTGATGGCTCTTGTGGCTACCGACTTGCATATCCAAAGTTCTCAGTTCTTCGCATTTGTAACTAACACCTTCTCAGACCGGAGAAAACTCAACCCATTTTGCTTAGGAGGCAAACTCATGGCTCGCTTTGTGACCGGTGCACTTCTCCTCATATTAACCTTGTCTCTCCCCGTGATTGTGGCAGCGCAGGTCACGACCAGCGGCCGTCTGGCGGGGGTGGTAACAGACTCTCAGGGCGCTTTGGTGCCCGCAGCCGATGTTGAAGCAATTCAAAATGAGACCAAAAGTTCTTTCACTACCACAGCGAATGCTGAGGGCAGTTGGTCGATACCGTCGGTGCCAAACGGCACGTACACCATCACAGTCTCGGCTCCGAATTTTAAAAAGACAGTGATCCAGAATGTGAAGGTTGACGCCGGGCAGGTAGCAACCGCAAATGCAACGCTGGAACCCGGCGGCGCCAATGAACAGATCGTAATCACTGGCGGTGGCGAGATTCTGCAAACCGAAACTGCCAACGTCGCGACTACGATAACCGGTAAGCAGATTACAGAGCTTCCATTCGTCACACGCGATGCTCTCCAGCTAGTGCTAAATCTACCGGGCGTGCAAACACCCGGTGTGCCGCGTACGTCATCAATCAATGGATTGCCAAAAGGCTCCGTGAATCTCACGCTCGATGGCGCGAATATTCAGGACAACTTCTTACGAAGTTCCGACGGATTCTTCACACAAGTTCAACCGAAAGCTGACGCAGTCCAGGAAGTGACTCTATCGACTGCCGTGCCGGGAGCTGAGAGCGGTGGTGAAGGAGCGGTCCAGGTCCGCTTCGTGACGAAGTCCGGAACATCTGAATTCCATGGCGGCGGTTTCTGGCAATACCGTTCACCGCGATTCAACTCAAATTACTATTTCAACAACATCGACGGCTTACCGCGCGACAGTCTGTTTCTGCGGCAATACGGCGGACACATCGGCGGGCCAATAATTATTCCGAAGCTATTGAAGAGCAGAGACCGCGCGTTCTTCTTCTTAAACTATGAAGAGTTTCGTCTGCCGCAAGCCTATGGCTCACTTTCTGCCGTTGGGAATATTTTTGTTCTCACTCCCGAAGCACGCCAGGGTCTATTCAGATATAAAGACTCCGGCGGAACGACTCGCACAATTAATCTTCTTACTTTAGCTGCCTCCAAGGGTTTTACAGGAACTATCGATCCCACGATTGGAGCCGGCCTCGATATCATTAACACGGCTGTTCACACTGGAGGAGCGCTGAAGAGTCGCATCACCTCCGCCAACGACTTCAACCGGCTTGACTATCAGTTCCAGGATCCCGGCACGAACATTCGCCGTTTTCCAACCGCAAGGTTCGACTGGAACATGACGAAGAACCAACATCTCGAGTTTATCCACAATTACCAGTTCTACTACTCGACGCCAGACGCGGTTAACGGACAGAACAGCGTGGCGCCCGGTCAGGGAATCGTGATTGGGACTCCCGGTGTTACCGGATCTATTTACCGCGACTCCTTCTCCTACGTGATGGCCCATCGCTGGACCATCAACAGTCGTCTCGTTAATGAAATACGCGCGACATCAGGCGGCAACGGCACGTCGGTGTTCACGCGCGAGTTTGCGCCTGGGCTTTTTGATTTCTGGGGTGGTTACGCGGTGGCAAGTGGAACATTTCTTGGTGCGCAGGGTAATGCCACCGGCGCCTTCTACAATCGCCGCACTACATCGCGGCGCAATACCCCGACGAAAGGTTTGACGGATAATGTCACCTTTATCCAGGACACTCACACGCTAAATTTTGGCGCATCGTTTTTGCGCATCAACTCCTTCACTCAAGCCGCGGGTACGCAACTGGTTCCGCAGTTGGTGCTCGGAATTACGTCTGACGATCCGATGAACGCCACCGTTTTCACCAACACCGGATCGGGCGCCAACTTCCCGGGCGCGAACTCCACCCAATTGGGAAACGCTCAATCGCTCTATGCAATCCTGACGGGACGTGTGAGCGCGATCAATCGATCGGCTTCGCTTGATGGTGATACGAAGAAGTATGTCTTTGATAACTTCACTGAGTATAACCATCAAAACGAATGGGCGTTTTATGGTCAGGATTCCTGGAAAGTTCGGCCAAATCTAACACTGAACTTTGGCCTGCGCTGGGAATTTGAACCTTCGCCGGTGAACGACAATCTCGTCTACACGAGAACGGGCTACGATGGCATCTTTGGCGTTTCCGGAGTCGGCAATCTTTTCTCTCCGGGCGTGTTTAGTGGCCAGCCGACTCAGTTCCGCCTGCTAGATGAAGGCGAACAGGGTTATCGCACGCGAAATCATGATTTCGCGCCGTCTTTCGGTTTCGCTTACTCGCCGGATTTCAAATCAGGGTTCCTGAAACGGCTGACAGGGGAAAGTGGACAAACCGTTATACGAGGAGGTTACTCGATCGCTTACACCCGCGAGGGCTTCAATGCATACACAGCCATGTTCGGCTCAAACGAAGGCGGAACGGTGACTCTAAATGTGAGCCCATCGCTAACCCCGGGAATCTTCCCCGCCGGCAGCGTGCTGTTCCGTAACAAAAACTTCCCCGCGCTTGCGCCGCCGGCAGACACAAGCAAGTATCCATTCACTCCTGCTTTCGGCAGTGGCGGCGGTGCAAACGATTTCGATGCCCAGTTGAAAGCTGGTTACACGCAGTCTTTTTCATTCGGTCTGCAACGCGAACTCAACAAGAATACGGCTGTTGAAGTTCGCTTTGTGCGTACGCGCGGTACACACCTCTGGC
Source organism: Acidobacteriota bacterium (assembly GCA_046730815.1). Lineage (GTDB taxonomy): Bacteria > Acidobacteriota > Blastocatellia > Pyrinomonadales > Pyrinomonadaceae > PSRF01. The sequence goes on along the minus strand of JBKPJS010000031.1, from coordinate 1,013 downwards.
GGCAGTACGATCTAAACGAGGTGAACATTTTCGAGAACGGTTTCCTGACGCAGTTTAAAGCCGCTGCAAATAATCTCGCAATTAGTCGAGCCAACAACAAAGGCGACAACTATGGCAACCAGGGATTGACGGGACAGGTCAATGTACCGCTGATTACTGTCGGTCTGAATTCATCGACGAATTCGACGATGGTCACACGCTTACTCCAGGGACAAGCAGGCGCCGCAGCGAATACCATCGCGTTCAATCTGAGCAATATGAACCGGCTTATCAATGCGGGCCTGATTCCTTTTACAACGCTGCCTGCCGGCACGGATTGCATCGCCGGAAATTCAACGTCGCAAACGTGCAAGGTCTCCAATTTCTTCCTGGTCAATCCACAAACAACCGGTGGCGCATTCCTGATGACACAGGGTACTGACACTTCATTCAATGCTTTGCAAATCGAAGTGCGGCGACGGCTATCAGACGGACTTCTGTTCCAGGGTAGTTATCAATACGGCAAAGCGTTAGCCAATGCGTTTGTCTCTTCGTCGTCGGTTTTCTCGCAACCACGAACACTGCGAGATCCCGAGCTCGACCGCAACTACTCACCGTGGGATGTGCGCCACTCGTTGAAGTTTGATTACATCTATGAGCTGCCGTTTGGTCCTGGTCGAAGGTTCTTAGCATCCAGTAACCCAATCGTTCGCCGCGTGGTTGGTAATTGGCAGATTGGTGGTGTCACCAGAATTCAATCGGGTCCGGCAACGCTGCTCACCAGCGGCGGTCGCGCCACTGTCAATCAGTTCGATTCCGGCGTGGTCCTTCACAACATGACCTTGAAAGACCTGCAAAAGATGGTGAACATTCGAAAAGACCCGACTGGCATCGTCTACTGGCTGCCGCAGAACGTGATCGACAACACAATCGCAGCTTTCTCGAGTTCCACGGGTACTCCGTTGGATCCCAATGCCCCTTACATCGGACCTCCATTAACACCGGGCGTCTTCGGCGACCGTATTGTCTTCCAT
>JBKPJS010000030.1:0-6388 GCA_046730815.1 Acidobacteriota bacterium | reverse complement strand
AGAAGAACGTCCAGAACAGGACGTTTTGAATGCTCCAGATGAAATTGAATACTTCATCCACAGCAAACACGTGATGCGCGTCGAACAGCCATCGTATGAACAAGACTGCGAATACGAACGCGGCAAGGCGAAACGCACCTTTGCGATCACCGCGACCCAGTTTTGAGTTTCGCCAAGCCAGCAATGCACTCCCAAGCATAACGGTAATGAACACTGCGAGCAGCAGCACGATCAGCGCACGGTCTTTGAATCGTGCGAGGTAAAGTTCGTCCGCACGCGGTTGGTCCCATGGTTCGATGATTTCGAAGTAGACAGGTTTGCCTTCAAACGCGCCGGCTTCGATACGTACCTTGAGTTCGGGATTCTCCGGGTAAGAGCCTTCCCAGGCCGCGCGCGCGGTTGCTTCGTGAGGCGGAGTCCACTCCGGTGTAACTGTTTGAAACTTTGCCTGGTCCAATCCGCTTTCGCTGAAGAGTGTTAACCAATCGCGCATGGCTGAGTCTGCGCCCGAGCTCTTCGAAGGCGGCACTGAGTAGAAAGAGCGCAACCGACCGAGTGTATCGAGTGTCAATGTCGTCATGCCCGGCAAGTCGCGCGCCGGCGTGTCTTCACTCACGAGTGCACCAGTCGAAACATCAAACGGTCGAGGACTTTGTCGATACCAAAAGTAGATTGCAGCGGGTTGGCCGCTCCTTAATCTGTCCCAACGCGAGGGTGATGCGTCATTCTCATGGACATAGTTGAGATATCGCCGATCGACGCTCATGCCGTAAGCAGAGTCGCCGGCTGGCGTCGTGTAACCAAATTTCCTAACCAGTTCACTAGCGCGATCGCGTAACACTTCGGGTGATTTGTCCAAAGGAACTTTCCGGTACAGCATCGTTGCCCGAGAGAGTAGGCAGACGCCGGCAAGCAAGACGAGCACTGCCGCGAGCAGCGAAATCGCTACGGCTGGTTTCAAGCCGCCTTGTTTTGGCGCGGCGGCGACCATCTCGGGCGAGGGAGTTTCGCCTGCGGCCAGTGCGGCGGCGAGTGGATCGCCGCCGGGCAAAGCGGCTGCAACCTGCAACGCTGAAGCTGGACGCTTCGCCGGATCTCTTTCAAGACAACGAAAGATGACTCGTTCGACGAGTGGATCCAATTCGGGAACGTGCTGCGATGGGCTAGTAGGCGTCGTATCGCTGCGGCGCAGGCGAACCAGATCCGCCAGAGTCGAAGCCTCAAAAGCCTTCTTGCCGGTAAAGATTTCATACAGCACAAGTCCGAGCGAATTGATATCGCTCTTCACTGTTAGCTCTTGCGCTTCGAGTTGTTCCGGCGACATGTATGCCGGCGTTCCGGCCGTCGATTCGCGCTCCACTTCTTCCGCCAGTGCGGCGATGCCGAAGTCGGTGATGCGCACCTCGCCGTGCTCGTCGAGCATTATGTTTGCCGGCTTTAGATCGCGATGCAGCACGCCACGCTCGTGCACGGCTGCAAGACCGGCACAAAGCTGACGCGCGACTTCGACGGCCTTGTCCTGCGGCAGGCGACCGATGCGTTTGAGCAGCGAGGAGAGTTCTTCTCCACGCACAAACTCCATCGAGATGAAATGTTGCCCCTCGTACTCGGCGACGTCGTACACACGACAAACATGCCGGTGTGAGATCTGACGTGCAACGCTTACTTCTCTGTAGAAGCGTGCCAACGCGGCGCCGTTCGCAGTCAACGATTCAGGCAGGAACTTCAACGCGACAGGTTGCTTGAGTTTGAGATCGTCGGCGCGATAAACCTCACCCATTCCGCCGCGGCCGAGCAGTCCGACAATGCGATAGCGGTCTGAGAGAATATCGCCGGGTATGAATCTCGCATTGTCCAGTGAGTCTGTTGTAAACGAGGGCGTTGACTTCTTTCGCGAACTCTCACGAGGAATGTCATGAGGCTGTGTGATTAATCTGGCGGCGACGTCGAAAACATCTGTTTGGATGAAGTCCTCGGCCTGCTCTTCAAACTTGAGCATCTTCTCGACTTCGCGGCGAAGGTCTCGATCTGGGCCGCAGGCTTCGTCGAGAAACGTAGCGCGATCTTGTGACTTCCGCTCCAGCGCAGCCTCGAAGATTTTATCAATCTTTCGCCAGCGGTCGGGTTTCATCTGCTGTCCCTTCGGTTATCATTCGATATAGCCACGCCTTCGAACGCTGCCACTCGCGTCTCACAGTTCTCGGTGACATGTTCAAAACTTCTGCCGTTTGCTCGATGCTCAACCCGGCGAAATATCGCAACTCGACAATCTTTCCTTTCTGCGGATCGACACGTTCGAGAAAACGGAGCGCATCGTCGAGCGCGATGAAGTCTTCTGCTTTTTGTCCGGCGATCGCCGAAGTCTCATTAAGTGAAACCTGGATTGCACCGCCACCGCGTTTGTCGCGGGCGTGGGCGCGCGCGTGATCGATGAGAATGTGACGCATCACCTGTGCGCAGACCGCGAAAAAGTGTGCGCGGTTCTGCAACTCGAATCCTTCCTGACCGGCAAGTTTCAAATACGCTTCGTTTACCAGGGCGGTTGCCTGCAACGTGTGGCCGGGCCGCTCCTGACTCATCTGTCGACGCGCGATACGTCGGAGTTCAGCGTGTACGAGCGGGAAGAGTTTATCGAGTGCAGACCGGTCACCTTTGCTCCAATCGGCAAGCAACTGCGTAACTTCCTGCGGCGACATCGCGGGCATCGGGCGCGAATTCTAGCAAAAATTTTCGGGATGGGTTGGCCGCTTTACCATCCATCCGTCGCTTACACGAGTGAGTCGAAAATAAGCACACATATTCATTTGCGCTCTTTGTGCTTCTTTGCGGCCAACTTCAATGGAGGACAAAAATGAAATCACTAGTACTTCTGACGCTGCTTATGTTAGCGCCGTCAGCACCAACGCTGCATGCACAGAGTAGCCACGCGGCAGACGAAGCCGCCATTCGCAAAAACGTGAAGCAAATGGAAACGGGGTGGAACACGAAAAGCGGGGAACTCTTCGCGAAGCCCTTTGCCGAAGACGCTGACTACGTAGTCATCAACGGCATGTACCTCAAAGGCCGCGCCGTACTGGAGACCGCTCATCAGCAAATATTCGACACGATTTACAAGGACACCACAGTCACTCTCTCAGTCAAACAGATTCGTTTTCTTCGACCGGATGTCGCAGTGGTGCATGTAAACGGCCACAGGAGTGGTCCAACTAAGGAACTCACGAGCGACGCCATGCTAACGATGGTCATGACGAAAGAGAAACGGAATTGGACTATCGCTGCGTTCCAGAATACGCAGGTCGTTGCGAGAGAGTAGTACTACGCTTGCAACGCCCGGTTAACGACAAGCGTATCAACGTACTGCACAAAGCGGATCGCCTTTCCTTCGCGCACCCTCCAAACGTGCGCGAAGTTTGCTTGAAAGCTCTTGCCGGTGCGCTTATAGGTGCCGCTATATTTGCCTAACGCGACGACAGTATCTCCAGCATCAATCAATTCATCAGGTACCGCGGCGTAGCCTTCCCATTCCGATCCCAAGCGCATAAAAACACCTTCGAGCACTGCTTTGGGGCCGTGATACGTTCCGGCATAGGGAAACCCTTCGGCTTCCGTCCAATCAATATCGGCGCTCAAAAAGGTAAGCACCGTCGGAATGTCGCCTTTGGCGAATGCGTCATAAGTCTTTTGCACTACGTCGAGGTTGCTCAAGTGTTTTCCTCTCGTCGTTGATTTGCAGACTTACACGATCTACCACGATAATGCCCCGACATGGAAACGTTAAGAACGCTATACGACGAAATAGAACCTTACGACAGCGGTCACCTTCGACTGTCCGCCGTTCATGAACTTTATTACGAGCAATGTGGCAATCCGAAAGGGAAGCCGGTTGTGTTTCTGCACGGCGGGCCAGGCGCGGGTCTGATTCCTGACTATCGTCGCTTTTTCGATCCGGAAGCTTATCGTGTGATTCTGTTTGAACAGCGGGGTGCGGGTCGAAGCAAGCCCCACGCTTCGCTCGACGACAACACGACCTGGCATCTTGTCGAGGACATCGAACGCATCCGCGAACATTTTGGTGTCGAACAGTGGCTCGTGTTTGGCGGTTCGTGGGGTAGCACACTCGCGCTCGCCTACGCTGAGACACACCCGGAGAGGGTTCGTGCGCTGGTCTTGCGCGGCATTTTTCTCTGCCGGCCGAAAGAGATTCGTTGGTTCTACGAAGACAGCCAGGGTGCGAGTGCGATCTTTCCGGAAACGTGGGAACAATACTTCCGCATCATTCCCGAAGCTGAGCGTGGCGACATGATCCGCGCGTATTACCGTCGCTTGACGAGCGACGACGAATCAGTGCGTCTCGAAGCAGCGCAGGCATGGTCGATCTGGGAAGCGAGTGCGTTGCGGCTTCTTCCTGATCAAAAGATGATCGACGACTTCAGCCAACCTGACATGGCAATCGCGCTGGCGCGCATCGAGTGTCACTACTTCGTGAACAACTGTTTCTTCGACACTGACAATTACTTACTCGAGCACGTCGATCGCATTCGACACATCCCAGCGGTGATCGTGCACGGACGTTACGACATCGTCTGTCCCGTTATGAACGCGTGGGACCTGCATCGCGCCTGGCCCGAAGCAACCCTAAAAATAATTCCCGACGCCGGCCACGCCGCCACCGAACGCGGCATCGCCGACGCACTCGTCCAGGCGACCGACAGCTTCCGCTGATCATTTGACAGGATTGCACGATTTACAAGATTGCTTTTGGTCCATCTTGAAAATCATGTTACTCCTGTCAACTAAACTGTCCGCCGTCGACGTCGAGGATAAATTTGATTAGCACCATACGCCGTCAAGGGTTGCATATGAAGGCGACAAAGAGTTAAATAGTCCGGCTCGACCGGAAGCAACACCGTTACCGGACCGCCCGATCCCAACCACACCGCTTGTGATCGGGTTCACAACCCAGATGCTTTAATTAAAATAACCGACAGCTTTCACCGGTTACTGGACTGGATAGCCCGGATTTTTGAAAGATTCGCTTTAATAAGCATGTAATACTTCTCTGTATGCCGAGAGCCCGACCTCAAAAAACCAGGGCAGCGGCGAATGAAGCTTTGCCGACAGACCTCCCGCGCGACGTGAACTCGCTCCGCACGTTCGAAGCGCGCAAGCCGCCGGTAGCTTTTGACCCGCAGACTAACATCTTGCCCAAGGAGCCTGATGATTTCCTGAAGCCAGATCTGCCTAAACTGGTTTCAGTTGTAATTACTTGCTACAACCAGGCGCGCTTTCTTTCCGATTCAATCGAAAGTGTACTGAACCAAACCTGCAAGTCGTGTGAGATCATTCTGGTAGACGATGAGTCTAAAGATCATCCAGAGGAGATCGCCTCACAGTATCCTGCAATCAAATTCATCAGGCAAAAAAATCAAGGCGTGTCCGTTGCGCGAAACAGAGGACTTCAGGAAAGCAGCGGTGACTTTTTGATCTTTCTGGACGCCGATGATCGCTTACTACCCGAAGCGATCGAAGCCGGCCTTAAATGTTTTCGTGCGCACCCCGAATGCGGATTTGTTTTTGGAGAAGGCAGGCTCATCGATTCAAACGGCAATCACATCCCCGCGGCACTGCATTTATACGCGGATGGGGGTTACGAAGAATTTCTGCGCGAGAATCCGATTGGTTTTCCGGCATTGGTGATGTACCGGCGCGCCTCACTTGAAGCGGTCGAAGGATTTCGAAGTTTTGTGAACAAAGCGTTTATTAGTAACACCGCCGACTACGATCTCAATCTACGCCTCGCTCAGCGATATCCAGTGCATTGTCATCGAAAACTAATTGCGGAGTGGCGGGTGCACTCAAACAATACTTCGCGAAACAAGTCAATGATGGCAGATTCTGCGCTGGTCGTTCTGCAGTCGCAACGTGAATTGATCCGGGGAAACAAAGTTCTGACGCGGGCCTGGGAACACGGTTTGAAAAACTGGCGTCGATACTATCTGGCCGAGCTTCGAGTGGAACGAGCTCGTGAAAGTGCCCGCGCCGGACAGTGGGGTCAAATGGCGAAGAATGCGTGTTGGTTGTTTTGGTTCGAACCGCATGTCCTGCTCGAAAATGTCGGCCGAAAACTTAGAGTGACACTCTCTCGCGGCTTTGCCTCAAAAGTCTGCTTTTAAGCACAGAAGGTGCGAAATATGATAGCCAGGTGCAAGCGCCGAGTATGCGAGGCGCGTCGCCCCTGGGAAAAGCGTAATGACTGCGAAGCTCTGAAAGAGCGGATAAATAGCGAGGGGCTAAGATATTTCGCACTTTCAGTGCTCTGTTCAATTAATCCGACTGACCAGGGGCGACGCGCTTCGCTCTGCTCAGCGCCTGTCTCTTATACACATCT
>JBKPJS010000029.1:0-3055 GCA_046730815.1 Acidobacteriota bacterium | reverse complement strand
TTACAACACTGATGCGCGACTCACGCGAGTGACTCCGGAGTTCTGCCGCGAAGTGATCGATCAGATCGCCACCCTGCAAAAACAACTACACACTGAGTTGGGAACGAACTTCGCACTGCTCGGCGACGAGATCTACTTGCGAGCCGGACGCCCCATTCCCGGGAGAGCGCATTACGGCGACTATCCCCAGATTGAAGATGGCGTAGGCATGGTGCGATCTTTTGCCAATGAGTTTGGCAGAGTGATGCGACAACTCGAACGCGAGCAGCGGACCGAGTTAAGCAGGCGGCGGGGCACGATCTTCACGGGAACGCTCTTCGCTCCCGAGCTGAAAAGGATGATCGACAAGATGAACGCGCGTTTCGGAACGAGACTGTCAGTTGAACCGTTGGAGAATAGTTACTTCGGCGGCGACGTTTCTGTTGCAGGCTTGCTTACGGGACAGGATCTCGTGAAGGCGCGTGAAAGGGTTACCGGCGAGTTCGTCGTGATACCAAGACAGATGCTCAAGAGTGATGAAGCAATCATGTTGGATGGAATGAACCTGGCTGAGGTGTCGCGCACTCTGGGCCAACCTGTTCACGCTGTCAACCTGCAAGAGCTAGCCACTCTGCTTGTGAACCACAACTAACGCATGCTCGACAGCGTCTCAACGATAGGGAAAAGAGTTCTCGACGTCGGCTGCGGGCAGAACAAGTTTCCCGGTGCGATCGGCATCGACGCAAACCCGCGAAGCCATGCAGACGTCATTCACGATCTCGGCACCTTTCCATATCCTTTCAGCGACAATGAATTTGAAGAGATCATTTGTCGCCACGTCATCGAGCACGTGCCGGACGTGCTTGGTTTTGTCACCGAGTTGCACCGCATTACGAAACCTGGCGGCCGGCTGAAGATCGTTACTCCGCATTACTCGAATCCTGATTGGCCTACGGATCCAACTCATCGAAATCATTTCAACAGTTACTCGTTTACGTGCTTTGTTCCTTCGCGTACGCCCTTTCCGTTCTACACCTCGGCGGAGCTCAAGCCTTTGACGACACACGTGAGTCTGGCAAATCTCTGGCGAGCGTTGGGGATTGAATTCTTAGTGAATTTAGATCAGCGCTGGCCATCGTTTCGGTTCACGCGAAAGTTCTGGGAGTTTTACCTGTCGACGATCTTTCGCGGCAAGGAACTCTATTTTGAGCTCGAAGTAGTGAAGTAATCCTCGCCCAGTGTGTTGACCTCCGTGAAGTGCCCTCCGGAGCAAAGAACCTCGGCACGATCAGATCACTTCGCCCATCCTCGTACAAAAATCTGAACTATCATCCATGAATTTGGAAAAGGGCATTGGTTCTCAATTGATCAAGTCTCTACAAAAACGCCGATCTTGGGCCAAAACCCGAGGCACTTGTTTTCTTCCATAACTGGCTTGCAGATTGCCTTTATTGGTTTTTCTCAAAAGAGACCCACAGTCTTTTCGCAAAGCCAAACCATCGTTTCGTAGTGAACTCCTAACCGTAGGAGTATCCAAACCTTTGGAGGAAAAACATGAAGAGGAGCCTAGGCCCGATATTGAGTCTGCTAGTCATCGCGCTGTTCTGCGCGTCGTCGAAGGCACAAGTTACGAACGCTGGATCGATCTCAGGATCGGTTACCGATCCAACGGGCGCCGTAGTGGCAAGCGCCACCATTGTCGTGAAGAACAATGAAACTGGGGTTGAGAACACGACGACGACCTCGGAAAATGGGACATTTACTATCGCCCAACTTCCGCGCGGTACTTATACCCTAACTGTCCAGGCCACGTCCGGCTTCAAGAAATCAGAAGTTACGAAGGTTAGCGTTAACGTTGGAACGCCCACAACGGTCAACGTGACGCTCGAGCCGGGTGCCCCGCAAGAAACCGTCACGATCGTTGGCGGCGGCGAGATCTTGCAGACGCAGACTGCAAACATCGGCAACACCATCACCGGCCGGCAGATCACCGAATTGCCGTTTACTTCGCGCGACGCTCTAGACCTCGTGCTTGCCCTGCCGGGCACCCAAACGCCTGCCAGGCCTCGTTCCTCAACGATTAATGGCTTACCCAGAGGCTCCATCACCATCACCATGGATGGTCTGCCCGATCAGGCAAACGACGCCAAGTCAAACGATGGGTTCTTCACTTATGTGCGTCCCCGCATTGACGCCATCGAAGAGGTGACGCTCTCATCCGCCGTGCCTGGCGCAGAGAGTTCCGGCGACGGCGCCATTCAGATCAAGTTCAGCACCAAAGGTGGCGGCAGCGAATACCATGGGAGCGGTTACTGGTACCATCGCAATACTGCACTCAACGCCAACTATTATTTCAATAACATCTCGGGCCAACCGCGGCAGGCGATGATCCTTAATCAACCGGGAGTCCGGGTCGGCGGCCCCATAATGATCCCGAAGTTGCTCACGAGTCGGGACAAGGCGTTCTTCTTTGTGAACTACGAGGAATTCCGACTTCCCGGATCAACGGCTCGCCAGCGCAATGTGCTGACACAGGATGCCGAGCGGGGGATCTTCAAATACGGTAGCGGCGGCGCCCTCAGCAAGGATCTCTTCGCACTGGCGGCGGCAAATGGCCAGACTGCCACTATTGATCCAACAATCGGGTCAACCCTGTCCGCCATTCGTGGGTCGTTTAGCCAGGGTGGACTGACACCGTTGGGCGATAACCAGCAGCGTTTCACCTGGAATAGCCCGGCAAGTCAGGTGCGTAAGTTCACTTCAGTTCGCCTCGACTTCAACCTGACGCCCAACCATCACCTGGACAATGTTTGGAACTACAACGTGTTTGCGTCCTCCCCGGACCAACTGAATAGCAGGGATGCTATTTTTCCGGGTCTACCGATCGGAACAGGAGGGCAGTACTCCGATCGCTTCTCCAATTCAACTGGCCTGCGGTCGATCTTGACAAAGAATCTCACGAACGAACTTCGATTTGGTCTCGGTGCTGGAGGAACAGTGCTTTTCTTCCCTGAAACCAATCCCGGCGCTTTCTCCACACTGGGCGGATTCAACACTTCGTTCACCGTTTTCAGTC
>JBKPJS010000028.1:0-1610 GCA_046730815.1 Acidobacteriota bacterium | reverse complement strand
ACTTATATGTCTTATATGACCTAAGCGACGATTAAGGCTGAGGGGTGCCCACGACTCGCGGACGCCCTGGCTCAGCAGGTAGGATCGTCCTGCGTTGGTGATACTGCGGCCCGCAATACTTCTTTGGCTCCGTGCCTAGAGCAAAGGTCTTCGTGCGAATCACCGGACAAGTCTCAACCGCAATCAGGCCAGTCGTGGGATCGATATCCAACGTGATTGTTCCTTCGAGACCAGTGTCAGGTAACGTCGGCGCCCTGCGAGGCGAAGGCAACGGAGACGGAATCGGCAATGGTGTTTCGTCCATGGGTAAATCGGTACGAGGTGATGGTAATGGCTCTTCCTCAGGCGTCGCTTCGTCAGTCACCGTGTCCGCAGCGTTGTTTGGCCCAGTACCGTTGATAAAAAACTCGAGTCGCTTTTCCGCGTCTCCCGGTGCTGTTGGTTCGCCCGTCTTTGGATTGATGTAGACCTCTTCGACGCCGGGAGGCGTGTCCCAGTCGCCTTCCCATTCCGGATGCTCGGCGAGCGCAACCTGCATGAAGTCGGCCCAGATTGGCAATGCTGAATTCGCGCCCGTCAGTCCCAGTTGCGAGCCGTCGTCAAACCCAACCCACACTGCGCAAACGAGGTTTGGCGTATAACCAGCGAACCAACCATCCCGAGAAGTCCCTGTCTTGCCGGCAAGCACTTCTTTCAAACCACGCGCGCGGACCTTTGAAGCTGTTCCGCGATTCACCACGTCCTTCATGAACGACGTCATTACAAAAGCGACATCAGGACGAAGCGCCTCGCTTTTTTGCGCGGTGGGAGCGGCGATCGTGACACCGTCGCCCGTCGTGATTCGATTAATCGCAATCGGGGTAACTCGCGTTCCGAGATTCGCAAAGGCCGTGTACGCCGAAGCGATTTGCAGCGGTGTGGCTTCATTTGTTCCAAGGGCCATCGCCGGATATGCGCGTGGCGGTCTCGGTAAACCCGCTTTCCCGGCGAGACTCATCACGCGTCCGATCGTTACTTCCATCGCGACTTCTACCGTAACCACATTTAGACTATGGACCAAAGCGTCACGCAAGGTTACTGGCTCGTGACTGTAGGTTTCACCAAAGTTTCCCGGCGAGTATTCCTGGTTATCGAAGGTGAAAGTCTTCGGCTCGTCCATGTAAGTCGTGGCCGGAGTGATCACACGCGGTATCGGATCGTATGCAGTATTGAGCGCGGTGGCGTAAACGAAAGGTTTAAATACCGAACCGGGTTGCCGGTAAGCGTCAGTCGCGCGATTCAACTGGCTCTTCGAATAATCTCGACCACCCACCATCGCCACAATCTCACCCGTCTTCGAATTCATCGCAACGAGTGCAGCCTGCAAGGTGCCCGGCTCGAAACGCTTTGACTGGATCTTGTCGAGCGCAGCCATCTGCTTGGTCAACGCGGCGTACGCGGCGCGCTGAAGGTCCATATCGATCGTCGTGTAGATCCGTAGGTGTTCGGCAGCGCCGGCGCCGGCGATCATATCGCCGAGTTGGTTCTGAACGTAATCGGCAAAATATGGCGCGTCTGAAACATCAATGCGGCCCTTCGCGGGAACAACCTGAAGCGGTGTCGCCTTGGCC
>JBKPJS010000027.1:0-9400 GCA_046730815.1 Acidobacteriota bacterium | reverse complement strand
CTGTGGCTGGTTTTAATCGGCGTGGAGTTGGAAGACTTCGGCAGCCTGGGCCGGTGGCAACACAGGATGGTAGGTCTTGCCGTAACGCTGTGAAATGATCTTCACGTAATTCTGCGTTTCGTTAAATGGCGGAATTCCATCATACTTATCCACCGAGCCCTCACCGGCGTTGTAACCCGCAAGCGCAAGCTCGACGTTTCCGGAAAATCTCTTCAACAGCCAGCTCAGATATTTGGTCCCCGCCTTGATGTTCTCAACCGGATCGTTTGGATCGTCGCAACCAAAACGCTTGGCCGTCGCCGGCATCAACTGCATCAACCCCTGGGCGCCTGCGTGCGAGCGTGCGTGTGTGTCGTACTTTGATTCCTGCCAGATGACAGCATGAATGAACCGCGGGTCCACGCCTTGATTCTCACCAGCTTCAAAGATGATCCGGTCCAACTCTTCGTCTCCGGAAGTCGGAATGTCAGCGGGAATTGCAAACGCTCGTCCCTTAGCCTCGGCCGGAGCCAGCGCGCGACTGAATAGAACACCAGTTAGATTACTGAAAAGGAAGAAGGCGATGAACGCGAAGGGTGCAAACTTCAACGAGCGGAAGTGGGGTAACCTGCGGGGAAACTTCATTCAGTAAGATCTCCATTGTTACGATGATGACCATGAAGGGCACCAGGTCTTTTACTTGCGCAGACGCTGTTGGGAACTGCACCTACCGCCGGTCAAGACTTCATATCGAAGGACCGCGACTCAGATGGAACAAAGTACGCTACAGGTTGCCTTTTTGTTTAGATTTTATGGCTGTAAATCGTTGTATTTGCTGTACTTATTTGTTCCACAAGAATCGGTCGATTTGAAAGAGAGTGTCAGCGTGACAGAACAAACAAGACAGCCGGTTGCTCGCGCGTCCCACTTTTGCAACTTGACAGTCGCAGCGTACGAAGCGTATAAGCACCGATTGAAAAGCGTGGTGAGTTAAGGCGACTTGCGGCCACGTAAAATAACCAGCTAAACAGCTCGGGCAGCCTGAGAGAGACCCGAATAACTTCAAACCGATTTGAAGTCCCGCGTTGTTTAGCGCGGGACTTTTCATTTGCTGATTTCCAATTGCCGATTGCCGATTTAAAGATCGTCGATTCATGCCAATTGGCAATCGGCAATTGGAAATTGGCAGTATCCATCATGCAACCATTCAAAGAACTTCTCTCAAGTGATCGCATCCTCGTAGTTGACGGCGCAATGGGTACGATGCTCTACGCTAAGGGCGTTTACATCAACCGCTGCTACGACGAGTTGAACCTCAGTAATCCCGACCTGGTGCGTGAGATTCATACCGAATACATACGTGCCGGTGCCGACATCATCGAGACCAACACCTTCGGCGCAACAGCCCACAAACTTCAGCAATACGGACTTGAAGCCAATCTTCACGAGATCAACGCGATCGCGGCCAGGGTGGCGCGCGAAGCTGCCCGCGACCGCGCTTATGTTGCGGGCGCGATTGGTCCACTCGGATTGCGCATCGAGCCTTATGGCCCAACGTCGTTTCGCGAAGCCCGCGAGATGTTCAAGGCACAAGCTGAAGCGTTGCTGGAAGGCGGAGTGGACCTGTTTTGTCTCGAGACTTTTTCCGATGTCTCCGAGATTCGCGAGGCAATAAACGCGGTGCGGGAAATCTGCGACCTTCCGATTATCGCGCAGATGACCATCATGACTGACAGCAATACCATGTTTGGTACGACGCCCGAGCTCTTTACCGAACGGCTTGATAAATGGGGCGCAGACGTGATTGGGCTGAACTGCGGTGTTGGACCAGCAATCATTCTCGGTGCACTGGAGCGTATGCGCGAGGTCACCAAGAAAAAGCTGTCGGCCCAGCCAAACGCCGGACTGCCGCGCGACGTGCAAGGGCGACAGTTTTACATGTGCTCGCCTGAGTACATGTCGAAGTTTGCCAAGCGATTCATTCAAGCCGGGGCCAAGTTTATCGGCGGCTGCTGCGGTACAACTCCGTCACATATCAAACTGATTTGCGATTCGGTACGTGCGGCTTCGCCGCGTGCCCAGCGCATTGCTTTCAGCTCGAGCGGGACGGTCACCGTGGACATCACACCGCCGGACATTCGCGTCGTGCCGCCTGAAGAGCGTTCCGCCTGGGGACGAAAAATAGCGAGTGGTGAGTTTGTTACCTCGGTCGAGGTGCTGCCACCAAAAGGAGTAGACGCCAAGAAGACGCTCGATTCGATTCGCCTGCTCAAAGAGGCTGGCGTTGATGGCGTGAACATCCCGGACGGCGCACGCGCGCAGTCGCGCATGAGCGCGCTCGCGACTGCGGTGTTGGTCGAACAGCAGATCGGCATTGAGTCAGTGCTGCATTACTGCTGTCGTGACCGGAACCTGCTCGGCATGATGTCGGACCTGCTCGGCGCGGCGGCACTGGGCTTGCGCAACATACTCGTGATCACCGGCGATCCACCGAAGATGGGACCATATCCGGACGCAACCGCGGTCTTCGACATCGATTCAATTGGATTGACGAACATGGTCAACAAACTGAATCACGGCCTTGATCTAGGAAACAACCCGATCGGTGAGCCCACTGCTTTTTGTATCGGAGTTGGTGTGAATCCTGGGGCGATCAATCTTGACGAAGAGATAAAGCGTTTTGAGTGGAAGGTTGAGGCAGGCGCGCAGTACGCGATCACGCAGCCGGTGTTTGATACACAGCAGTTGCGCGATTTCCTACAACGCATCGAGCACGTGCGCATTCCGGTGATTGCAGGAATTTGGCCGCTTGTCTCTTACCGCAACGCCGAGTTTTTGCACAACGAAGTTCCGGGCGTGCGCGTAACGCCGGCGATTATGGACCGCATGCGCGAAGCTTCAAGCAGAAGCAAGGAAGCCGGCCGCGAAGAGGGTTTGAAGATCGCGCGTGAGTCGCTGTTGGAAGTGCGGGACGAGATTCAGGGCGTGCAGGTGTCGGCGCCATTTGGAAACGTGAAGTACGCGCTTGAAGTGTTTGAGGCGTTGCCGGAATTTAGCCGCGGATAACGCGGATTTTTAGACGGATCTGATCTGTTTCATCCGCGTTTATCTGCGGCTAATAAATGTTTCAATGCGGGCTCCAATGTGGGCCAATTGAACGAAAAGCCTCTGTCCTCCAATACGCTTGGCTCGACTTTCTGACTCGACAACAAAAGCGCATCCGCCATTTCTCCAAACGCCAAACGCACCCCAAACGCCGGCACAGGAAAAAGCGTGGGTCGTGACAGCACGCGCCCCAGCACTTTCGTGAACTCTGTATTCGTCACCGGGGTTGGCGCGACAAAATTTACTGGCCCTCGCGTTGACGTGTCCGTGATCAGAAATTTCAGTCCTCTAACAACATCGTCGAGCGTGATCCAACTCATCCACTGCTTTCCATTGCCAATTTTGCCGCCGATTCCCATCTTAAAAGGCGGCAGCATCTTCGCGAGTGCGCCTTCGTTGCGGTCGAGAATGATTCCGAAGCGCGTGTGAACTGTCCTGATTCCCTTCTCCACCGCGGGCTTGGTTGCGTTCTCCCATTCAACACAGACGCTCGGCAAAAATCCATCTCCCGGCGCGCTCTTTTCGGTCAACAACTCATCGCCGCGATCGCCGTAGTAACCAATTGCCGACGCGCTCAGAAACAGTGAGGGAGGTCGGGATAAGCGTGCGAGTGATTCACTCAACAGCGACGTTCCTTTGACGCGGCTTTCACGGATGGCGCGCTTCTTCTCCCCGGTCCAACGGCCCGAAGCGATGTTTTCCCCGGCAAGGTGGACCACCACGTCAAATGCTTCGAGGTGTTTGGCGTCCATGTGACCCTGATTTGGATGCCATTCGATCTCCTGGGCGCTGGCCGAGCCTCGCACAAGCCTTATGACCTCATGGCCGTCATCCGTCAGCGACTTGATCAGCGCTTTGCCGACGAGTCCATGCGAACCACTGATGAGGATTTTCATGGGCCGAGCATACCACCGGCGCGAGATTGTTCTTGAATATTTTAAAACGAGGTGTAGAATGCGCGCTAAATTTTAAGCAAGGAGCAGCCTCACTATGCTTCGTCTCACAGCATGTTTTATCATCACCGGTCTTCTCTTCACCGTTGCGTCTGTCTCGATTCCGCAGTCAGCTTCGACCCTAACGCGGCTTACGAACACTCCTGAACACGCAGTTAATTTGAATCCGACGCTTAGCGATGACGGGCGGGTTGTTGTCTTCGAGTCGTCTGCTGATCTGTTGAGTGCAGGTGACAATTCATTTCACACTTATGTCGCCGATCTCGCCGTGCGGACTCTCAAGTCGATCGCAAGCACGCGCGCCGTGTCTCCTGCGCTTTCGAGCGACGGCAAAATAATTGTTTTTGCGTCTCCGGAGGATCTTGTAGGACAAAATAAGGATCGCAATTCCGAGATTTATCTGTTCGATGGCTCGAAGCTCAGTCAATTGACTAAGACCGAGCCTGATTCCGTTGAGTCACGGCTGATCGATGGCAACTTTCAGCCTTCGATCACCGCTGATGGCCGGACGATTGTCTTCTCATCGAATCGCAACTTCAGCGGATCAAACTCGGATGGGAGTGACGAAATCTTCCTTTACAAAGACCACTCGTTCACGCAATTAACGAACAGCACGGACGAGCAATCCGCTGTTACTCCCAAGATCAGTGCTGATGGCTCGCGTGTCTTCTATAAAAGAACAGCTAACGAGGACACGGGCGATCTCGTTTTGATCGAAACACAAACGAGGACGTCCCGCGTCCTCGCTGCTGACGTTGCCGAACTGTCGCTCACGGAGGGCCGTGCGGTAAGCAATGATGGAATGCGCGTGGTCTATTCTGCGCTGACTGCACCGAATCAAAGCCAGGTCTTTATTTTTGAAGTTCGTGATAATTCGATCCGCCAACTTACTCAACTGAGTTCAAGAGTTACCGATGTGAAGCTCCAGTCAACGATCAGCGGCGATGGGAAGCGAGTCGCATTCGCCACACGACGCAGAGTAATCAATACCAGCGATGGAGGCGTGGAACTCTATCTGCTCGACTTACCAACCAATCAGGTGCAACAGATCACAAATGCTCCAGCGTCGGCGACTGCCGAAGTCGTCTCATCACTCAATTTCGACGGCACGCTTGCCGCGTTCAACTTCCCGCGGATCCTGTCCGGAGCTGTCAGCGATGATGATTTGCGCAACAACAGCGAGATCTATCTCGCAGAGATTGCGCCACGCCCGCAGTTCGGCGTCGCGACAGTTTTCAACGCGGCTGCACAAGGACGCGAGCCTGAACACACGAAGATTGCGCCAGGCAGCATCGCCGGCATTCGTGGCAGCGCACTCGCCTTCAAAACCGAAGGAGCGAGCTTCGCCGGCAGCGACCCGCCCTTCACAGTTGCGGGAACCACGGTGAAAGTAAACGGTCAACCGGCGGGAATCTTTTATGCAGCTCCAGATGAAGTTGTCTTCGTGACGCCAAGTGGGCTCTCAAATGGCCCGGCGGAGTTTGTAGTAACTAACTCAGAAGGATTCTCGTCAAAAGCTGAGGCGAATATCTCTCAGGGGGCACCGGGTGTATTCACTGTTGCAGGTGATGGACGTGGCGAAGCAATAGTCCTGGATTCAAAGACGGTCACATCCGGGCCTTTTGATCCTTCGCACGGCCAACTCAGGTTGTCGATCTTCGCAACGGGCGTCTCGAAAGCGAAGAACGTATCAGTGACTATCCGAGGACGCTCGACGTTGGTTGAAACAGTCGCAGCTTCACGTCTGGCCGGACTCAACGAGATCCACGTTCTGGTGCCTCCCGAATTGAGCGGCGCGGGCAGATCTACGCTCGTCGTTACGGCCGATGGCGTGCAGAGCAATCCGGTCTCAGTAGTGATCGGCGGAACGGCGCCAACGCCCACTCCGAGTCCCACGCCATCTCCTTCACCGAGCCCGAGTCCCACATCGACACCAACTCCGTTGCCGACACCAACACCGTCACCCGATTCATCACCGAAGATCGTTATCAGTCAGATCTTCGGCGGCGGTGGAAACTCAGGCGCGCCGTTCCGAAATGATTTCATAGAAATTTTCAACGCCGGAACTTCCGCGGTCAGCCTCGCCGGATGGTCCGTGCAGTATGCGAGCGCGACTGCTTCCACCTGGGCAGGAACACCACTTACATCAGTAGTGTTATCACCGGGACAGTATTACCTCATTCAGGAAAGTTCAGGGGGCAGCAACGGAGCGTCTCTTCCCACTCCCGATGCTACAGGCACGATCGCGATGGCTGCGGCTTCGGGGAAAGTAACACTCGTTAAGAGCACGACTGCACTCACCGGCGCATGTCCAAACGATCCGAATATCGTGGACATGGTTGGTTATGGCACGACGGCGAACTGCTTCAAGGGCTCAGCGCCTGCTCCTGCCGCGAGCAACACCAACGCCGTATTGCGGACCGGAAACGGTTGCACCGATACGCGTAACAACGCTTTTGATTTCCTCGTCGGTCCGCCTAACCCCAGAAACACAAATTTTTTGCCACGGATTTGCACTGATCCGTAAAATCCCGTTCCCGGATCCCTAAAATCCGTGGTATAGACTCGCGCATGCACTCTCTCGCAGATGCACTCTCTTCGCTCCGAAAGCACTTCGGCTTCGATGACTTTCGGGAAGGCCAGGGCGAAGTGATTGGATCAATTCTGGAAGGCAAAGACGCTGTCGTCGTGATGCCGACCGGAAGCGGTAAGTCTCTCTGTTACCAACTCCCCGCGATGATCCTCGACGGAATCACCCTCGTCGTGTCTCCGTTGATCGCGTTGATGAAGGATCAGGTAGATGCCCTCCGTGCTCGTGGACTGCCCGCCACGTTTATCAACAGTTCCATTTCCGAGTCAGAACAACGTGCGCGCATCGAGTCGCTGCGCCGGCGTGAGCAGAAACTCGTGTATATCGCTCCAGAACGATTTCGCAGCAGTCGCTTCAATTCCGCTTTGCAATCGATCCCGATTTCCCTTTTTGCGGTTGACGAAGCGCACTGTATCTCAACCTGGGGACACGATTTCCGTCCTGATTACCTGCGCCTGAGAGGCGTGATTCGATCGCTGGGACGAGTCCAAACACTTGCGCTGACAGCCACCGCTACTCCTTACGTTCGCTCAGACATCATTCAGCAATTAGGTCTCAATCAGCCTCAGACTTTCGTCAGCGGTTTCGATCGTCCCAATCTTTCAATCGAGGTGATTCATACAGAGAAGGAAAAGGAGAAAATTGCGCACATCCGGCGCCTGGCTAAATCGCATTCTGGTTCGGGAATCATCTACACGGCGACGCGCAAGGCAGTGGAACAAGTCGGAATGAAGCTGGAAAACGCGGGCCTCAGCGTCTCGACGTATCACGCGGGGATGCCTGATTCGGTTCGTATCCGAGCACAGGACAATTTCATGAGCGGCCGCACACAAATGATTGTGGCCACTAACGCCTTTGGTATGGGCATCGATAAGCCCGACATTCGCTTCGTGGTCCATTATCAAATGCCCGGCTCGATCGAAGCTTTCTACCAGGAGATTGGACGCGCCGGTCGCGATGGGCTGCCGTCAACGTGCGTGCTGCTCTTCAACTATGCCGACAAGAACACTCACGATTTCTTTATCGAAGGCTCGTATCCTGAGTTCAAAGTGATCAAAGCAGTCTACGACACGCTGGCGGCGACTGAGTTGAGGAGAATCGAATTATCGACGGCTGAGATAGCGTCGAGAATCAGCGAACGGAATGAGATGGGCGTGCAATCGGCTCTCTACGTGCTCGAGCGTGCCGGTCACATTCAACGTACCGCGCCAACAGTTAATCGCGAGGATCGCAAATCACGACAAGGTCGCAGCATCATCATGCTCGATAGCGTACCGGCGACGCAGCTTCGTATCGACCCCAGAGACGTGTCACGCCGTGGAGAACTGGAGCGCCGGAAGCTGCGTGAGATGATCGACTTCTGCTATACCGACTACTGTTATCGGGCACA
Source organism: Acidobacteriota bacterium (assembly GCA_046730815.1). Lineage (GTDB taxonomy): Bacteria > Acidobacteriota > Blastocatellia > Pyrinomonadales > Pyrinomonadaceae > PSRF01. The sequence goes on along the minus strand of JBKPJS010000027.1, from coordinate 1,383 downwards.
CATTCTGAACTATTTCGGCGATCGTAATCATCAACGGCAATGTGGTACTTGTGGTAACTGTCGTCCTAACACGGTTGCGGCAATTCCTTCTGCGCCGGTTGATTTATCTCTCCGCGCACTAACAGACAATGAATTACTGCGCGTGCGAAAAATCCTCGCCTGCGCCAAGCGCATGAATGGCCGTTTTGGTAAGACGATGTTGATTTCTACTTTACGAGGGTCCGCAGCGAAGCAAGTACTCACGGCGCGGCTCAATGAGTTGTCGACCTACGGGTTGCTTAAAGAGATGGCGCAGGAAGAGGTCCAGTTTTACATTGATGCACTAGTCGCAGCTCGTTGTTTGAAGGTGAGCGGCGGCGCGTATCCGACGATCTCGACAACCGATCTTGGCGATCGCGTTATGCGCGAACAGGAAAAGATCACCCTTGCCCTCCCCACAAATGGACAGGATTAACAAGATATTTCAGGATGAGCAGGATTCATCCTGTTAATCCTGAACCATCTTGTTAATCCTGTTCTATTTAATAGCGCCTTCGACCGGACTAGACGCACTCGCATACAATCTCTTCCGCATACGACCGGCGAGATAAGCTAATCTCCCTGCTTCAATCGCCAGCCGCATAGCCGTTGCCATTTTCGCTGGATCCTCAGCTTCGGCGATCGCCGTGTTCATCAACACACCATCAGCGCCAAGCTCCATGGCGATCGCTGCATCGCTCGCTGTACCGACACCCGCATCGACAATGATGGTCGCAGCCGGTAACTGTTCGCGCATGATGCGTAGGTTCGCGGGATTTTGAACACCGAGACCCGATCCAATCGGCGCAGCGAGCGGCATGATTGCCGCGCAGCCGGCATCAAGCAGTTTCTTCGCCATGATCAGATCGTCGTTGAAGTAGGGCAACACCACGAAACCTTCTTTGACGAGGATGCGCGCGGCTTCGAGCGTCTGTTCGTTGTCCGGGAATAGAGTTGTTTGGTCGCCGATGACTTCGAGCTTGACGAGATCCGTTTGCAAAGCTTCTCGCGCAAGACGCGCAGTTCTCACCGCCTCTTCGGCTGAATAGCAACCCGCGGTGTTTGGCAGAATCTGGAGCGCAGGATTCAGGTAGTCGAGAAAAGATTCGCTGCTGCGATCGAGCGGAACTCGCCTCACGGCCACCGTCACCATTTCAGCCCCCGACGCGTCATGCGCGCGCCGCATCTCTTCGTGACTTCGGTATTTGCCCGTGCCGATGATCAGGCGCGAAGAAAAAGCGTGACCAGCGATGATTAGTGTTTCACGAGTTGCTGTTGCTGTTGCTGTACTCATTTGTCCCTTTGTTTACCCTCCGCCGACGAAGTGAACAATCTCGATCCGATCGTCGTCCTGGAGCATAGTAC
>JBKPJS010000026.1:0-2867 GCA_046730815.1 Acidobacteriota bacterium | reverse complement strand
CTGGTGAACTTCTCGATCGATTTCGTGTTTCTCCTCGTATCGTGACCATCGGGATTGGGATCTTTTTTCTCATGCCGGGTCTGGCCTGGTTTTTGACTCAGCGTTGGTGGGATCGTGAAAAGGGACATGCGAATAAAAGTCGGAGTCATGGGCTCGGCGGCGCCCGAGAGTACGCAACAGGAGACGGGCAGTACTCTGGTCCCGAAAGCTGAGCGCCTGGCGCACACTATCGCCGCGAACGACGTCGTGCTTTTGACTGGCGCCACTACGGGGATTGTTTACGTTGTCGGAAAGACAGCGCACGACGCGAACTGTTTTCACATCGGGATCTCGCCGGGAAGCAACGAACGCGAGCACGTCGAGTTGTACAAGCTGCCGCTAGATGCATGTGACACGATCATCTACACGGGCTTTGGTCTGAAAGGACGAAATGTCGTGCTGGTGCGATCGTGCGACGTGGTTCTCTTTGTTGCAGGAGCAATGGGTTCGCTCAACGAGTTCACGATCGCTCACGATGAGCGAAAAGTGATTGGGTGTCTCACAGGGACTGGTGGTGTCGCTGATGAGTCGGAGTATCTGCTCCAGAGGTTTGGCAAGCATAGCAAGACGCGTGTGCTTCTGAACGACGATCCGGAGCAGTTGCTGAATGATTGCTTGAATAGTTTGAAAAATAGTTAACGACAAAGGCACCAAGACACAAACATGCAAATTGTCGCACGCCGCGCCGACCGGCGGATAAAACCGTCCGATTTTCAGAATGAAATCTGGCAGCAGTGTCAGCCGATTACGATCGAGCACTACTGGTCTGGCGAACCCGCTCCGTCTTGCCGTCACGCCGAGGCGCGGATCTGCTGGTCCAGTGAAGCGCTGCATGTTCGCTTCGTTTGCGCGCAACGGGAACCGTTGATAGTCAGCCCCGATCCAAAGACGGACACGAAGACGCTGGGACTGTGGGACCGTGATGTGTGCGAGATCTTTCTCGCGCCGGATGCGGCAAATCCTTCGCGGTATTTTGAATTTGAGGCGGCGCCGACAGGTGAATGGGTTGACCTGGGGATCACCATCACGCCGACAGGAAGAGAGACTGACTGGAACTTCGATTCGGGTTTTACGACTGCCGCGACACTCGAGCAAGAGCGGTTGTGGGTTGGAATGAGAATTCCGTGGAGCGAGGCTATCCCTAAACCCGGGGCAGGAGAAGAGTGGCGCGTGAATTTATTTCGCTGCGTTGGTCCAGAATCACCCGAGCGTTATCTGGCGTGGCGACCAACAAGAACTACCGAGCCGGCCTTCCACGTCCCTGACGCGTTCGGCTCCCTACTGTTCCACTAATCCGCCTAAATCCGCGGCTCAAGATCCGTGTAATCCGCGGCTCAAACCACCTGCTCGTGTCTCAGCACCTTCGCGACATACTTCTCAAAACTGGCACGATCTGTGTCGCTCATCTCCAAAATACGCGCTCCAATCAAGTAGCCGCTCTCGTCTTCCAGGCTCTCGTACCTGACTGTCGCCACCTTCATCTCCACTGGCCCACTCGGCAGTTCCAGCTTAACGTGCAGCTTGCGGTCGGCGCCAGCGAGGTAGTGCTCCCCGATGCGAATCGCCGGCACAATCAACGCGAGCCCTGTGCTGCTAATGTCGAGCGTATGCCCGTCCAGCGAACGAACACGGCGTGCGCCGTTACTACTCACCCTTCGATCCGACAAACTCAGAGTGAAGGTCAGACGAGCCCCCACACGCTTGCACCGCCGCCGGTTGCCAATAAAACGGCGTAAACTTGACACGATTCTCCGGGGCAGTTCCGACATCTTTGGGTTCTCGGACCAGTTGAGGAGGGTAAAGCTCGGAAGCGATCGGGGGCAGCCGCTAGGCCATTCTAGAAAACCTGCCGACGTGGACGCAATACTTTAATTCCTTACTATTGGTTCTTTATCACCAGGGGCTTGCCGCCGACGTCTCCACTTCTTACTCCGGAAGCGTCGAGATAGAAGGAAAGGCGGCCCGTACGGCCGTGTTGCGCGGGTTCAGCCGTTGCGTACCAGGACTTGCCGTCCGCCGAGCGGACGACCTGAAAGCGATAACCGGTGGAGTCAATGCCTTCGACGTCCTTGGGGATTAGCCCGGCGGCGATAAGTTCAGCGGTGTTGCCGAATTGCCCGTTGTGGCCCTGGCTATAAACTACCTGCGCGAGTGAGATGCGCGTCATCATGTCCTGGACGTCGCTGTGGTGGGCGTTGATGCGGGCCTCAAAGAAAAACTTTTTCCCCTCTTTTTTGACGAGCTCCAGGTTTTCTTTGTCGCCGACGATCCAATTGTTATCGATCTTGATCAATGAGGCAGGCTCGACTTTTGCTTTGCCGTCAGAGTCGAGCACCTTCACAAACACAGTTGCCGCGTCGCCGCTGATCTGTTCGCCGGAGATATCAACCTGCGCCGGAATCTTTTCGCTGACGGCAATCGCCATTTTTTCGAAATCCGGCCGCAGCTCTTCAAATTCCTGCGCGGAGAGGCCTTCGATTGCCGGCCGGTAAATCGACATTCCAAACGCCTCGCGAAACTTCTTCTCGCGCATCATGCGGTAAAACTCGCGCATCGTTTCGGTTGGCGAGCGCTGCGACTGCGCGAGCGTAGTTGATGCACCCGATAACAAGAGGGTCAACAGGAGAAATGTAACAATTGGAGTACGCATAGCTCGTAGTTTATGGAAACAATTGTAGGGGCGGCACTACGTGGCCGCCCGATCGGAGGGACGTGTGTTGTTGTCTCCCTCGGGTGGCCACGGTACAGTTGTTTGTTAACGTGTTCATTCTTCTCTGCGAACGATGGGGCTGGGCTTCAGAACCAACTCGCGCCCGACAAGATAAAGC
>JBKPJS010000025.1:0-1286 GCA_046730815.1 Acidobacteriota bacterium | reverse complement strand
AGGCGATAAATTTTCCGCCGCTACTCGTTATTCCGCGCTACTTCATTTATCTCGCCCTGGCAGGCTGGTTCGTTGTTTCTTTCGGTTTGATTTACTCAGTCTTTCAGAGGCGTGGATCTGCGGCTTTGTAGCCTGCAATCACAAGGCGGAAGTAGATCTCTCTCAAAGAACTCACCTCGAACAACAGACAACGACGAAGCTGATTTCAAATTAGTTGATGACCATGATCTCGACCATGTCCAATCCAGTTAAAGGAGCTGGTGAATTGGTTGATACTCCGAGGCAGGCGCCCAACGGCAAAATCGTTTCCGAGCGATCATTATCAATCTTCCATAACGCGAGAACATTGCGCCTTCACATTCCGAAGTGCCTCCTTGGTCTACCAGTCATTCGTATCTCAGCGCGACTAAGGGATCGACTTTCGTTGCGCGTCGCGCTGGGATAAAGCAAGCCAACAATGCGACGACGATCAAGACGATAGAGGAAATGGCAAAGGTCACTAGATCGGTGGGCGCCACTGCAAACAATAGGCTCCTCATTAAACGTGTGACCGCTATCGCTCCAACAAAGCCGATCGCTACTCCTATCAGCGTCAACTTCAATCCCTGGCCCATCATTAAACGCAGGATGTGTTGAGGCTTGGCGCCGAGTGCGAGACGAATCCCAATCTCTCTCGTCCGTTGCGAGACTAGATAGGCGATCACTGCATACAGACCAGCGGCAGCCAACAGTAATGCCGTTGCCGCAAAGACGCCGATTAACTCCATATTGAATCTGCGTGCGGCCACCGCCGTGGTTAAAAACTGGTGCATTGGCCTGACCCCCGCTGTCGCGACATCAACGTCCACGTTGCGGAGTTCTCGCCGCACCGTTGACGCAAGTGCCTCAGGTTCTATTCCGGTGCGTACGACGAGGCTGAGATTATTTGCCATGAACGGCACCGCAGATTTTGGGGCTTGCGGAATGGGTCCGTAGAGTGTCGGCATGGGTTCGTCGGTTAAGCCCATGTGCTTCACGTCTTCGACGATGCCGACGACTTCGTACTCGCGCGCGGGATTTCCGTCACCCATGTTGATAAGAACATGCGCACCCAACGGATCTTCGGCGCCGAAGAACTTACGCTGGAGGGCTTGATCGATGATGATTGCGCCCGGCGCGTGATCGTTGTCGCTATCAGTAATGTCGCGTCCGCGCACGAGGGGGATCTTCATTGTTTCAAAGAAGCCTGGTCCAACCCAGCGGTGCTGCGCGAATGGTGTTTCGCTGGCGCTGACTGGTGCCTGACC
>JBKPJS010000024.1:0-2890 GCA_046730815.1 Acidobacteriota bacterium | reverse complement strand
AAACGGCTCTTTGGCCTGCGTTTTTACAAGCCGCAGACCCGCATACGCGAATGCTTCATCGTAAGGCAACACCTCAACAGCGCGAATGTGCCGTTTGAAGAAATCAGTAAGATCGAAACCCGCGCGTCGCGATGCAACTCGCTCGAGATCTTCCGTTTGATAACCGCGGCCTCGCAGGTAGTAGCTATTGTTAGAACTCTTTCGATAAAACTCTTCGTACATGTCGCGCATAACGTCGTCGAGTGACGCCTTGCCTTTCGACCGCCCGCGCACCAGCAGGTCCATTACCATGCCGATGAGCTCGCCCTTTGGGTAATAGCTGATGCTTGTGTTCTGCAAATTGGTCGACTGCACATGACACGCACCGTCGAGGAACGGAGCTGACAACGACGACTCTTCAGCGCTCATTAAACGACTCCCCTGGGCGCTCTCAATACGCGAAATCGTCTCCGCTTCTCGATCTAAAAACTGCCTGTCGTTCCAGAATCCTGCGCGCCTCAACATCATGTGACCATAGTAATTTGTGAAGCCCTCTGCCACCCACAGACCGCGCGTACTCAGCGGGCGCGCAAAATCCCATGGTCCAAGATCTTGTGGACGCAATCTCTTTACGTTCCAAACGTGAAAAAACTCGTGCGAGACGGTGCCTAAAGTTTCCTGATAAATACCTGTGTCAGCGAGCGCGCCGGGTTGAATGATCTGAGTTGAAGTCAGATGTTCCATTCCGTCTCCGGAATGATCGTCGGCGGCAAAGTGCACTAGAAACGTGTACTCTTCAAATTCCGGAGCGCCCCACATCGCCACCTCTGCGCGCACAATCTTCTCGATGTCTTTCACGAGGGCGGCACGCTTTCCTCCTTCTGGACCAAACGAATGGATCACGACGTGATACTTCTTTCCGTCAACTTGAAATGTGTCCTGCGTCCAATCGGGCGCAATCTCGGTTGGCGTGTCGATCAGAATGTCCCAGTTCGGAAACTGCCACTCGTTTTGTCCCGGACGTTCAGTGCGGCCATTCACGATCCGCCATCCCGCCGGGGGCTGAATCGTTAGCTTTACCGGATCGGGTTTATGGCCCACGATGTACATGAAGATGGATCCGCCGTTGTAATTGGCGTGGCGGCTGTCGAGTTGTGAGAAGGTGCCGGAGAGATCGTTTCCAAAGACTTTGTAAGAGATTGTCAAGGTGGTATCTCCGGGCGGCGCCACGCTCCACGTTTGATCGTCGATGCGCGTCACTGGGCCGTTTGCGCGAAATTCCTGAACGTTTTTTGCAAAATCAAAAACCCCATAACGTCCGGGAGACCACTTCGCCATCTGGAACTGTAGCGGCTTGTCTTTTAATTGATCCGGCAGTTCAACTATGATCTGTACTTCAAAAAGATGCGACACCGGCCGCGACATCGAGAGTTGATAACTAATCGATTTGAGCGGCGGCTCCTGGGCCGAAGCGATGCCGCCCATTAAGGTGATGAGTGCGAGAACAACGACTAATCGGCGTGGGTAAATGTTCATGCGTGTCATCTTACAAACATTCGTATAAATCCGTGTAATCCGTCGCTAATGCTTTATGGCTGTAACCGAACGCCTCTACTATTCCGACTCGCATCTGATCGAGTTTGAAGCTCGCGTAGTTGACGTCACCGATCGCGTCAGCGGTTGGACCGCGGTCATTCTTAACCGCACGGCGTTCTATCCCACCGGCGGCGGACAGCCGAGTGATACTGGAACGATCAACGGCTCGCGTGTGGTCGAGTGCATCGACGACGGCGAACAAGGTGTGCTTCACGTGGTCCAGGGCGTTGCGCCGGCGCGGGATACGATCGTGAAAGGTCGAGTCGATTGGCCGCGCAGGCTCGATCACATGCAACAACACACCGGACAACACATTCTGTCACAAGCTTTCGTTACACTCTTCAACGCCCCTACGAAGAGCTTCCGCGTTTCAGATGTGTCGTGCGAAATTGATATTGAGTTGAGCAACCCGACCACAGAGATCATCGAACGCGCCGTCGAGCTGGCGAACAACGTCATTTGGGAAGATCGATCGATCACGATTCTCAACGTCACGTCCAACGAAGCTGCCGAACTGCCGTTGCGGAAGGAGCCGGCACGTGAAGGCGAGTTGCGTTTGATCGAGATCGAAGGTTTCGATCTGACGCCGTGTGGCGGAACACACGCCGTTAGAACCGGAGAAGTTGGAATGATTGCAGTGCGCTCGTGGGAACGTGCCAAGGGTCTGACGCGGATTGAGTTTGTAGCGGGCACACGCGCGCTGGCGGATTACCGCAAGGCAAACAAGAGCGCGCGTGATGTTGCGGCATTGTTCAGTACTGGTCGGGACGATGCGCCACATCTAGCGGCGCAGATGGTTGAAGAGAACAAGGAACTGCATCGCCGTATCCGCGCGCTTGAAGAGTTAGCTGCGGTTGTTGAAGCGGAGAAGTTGCTGGCCACTGCCGAGGGCGGCGTTATCGTTCGTATATTCGACGGGCGTAACGCCGAATCATTAAAAAAACTCGCGCACGCTCTCGTCGCAAATCCCCACACAATCGCATTGCTTGGTTCTCGCGAGAAAGACACAGCACGTCTCGTGTTCGCCCGTTCGGCGGATGCACACGGCGACATGAGCGCGCTCATGCGCGAAGTGTGCGCCATGCTCGACGGTCGCGGCGGCGGCAAGCCCGACCTCGCGCAGGGTGGCGGCAAGAACATCGAGAAGCTAAATGACGCTATTCAGCACGCGGCCTTGACACTGCGCAACCACGATTCCTAATATGTCACTCCGCGTGGGGCAGTAGCTCAGTTTGGCAGAGCGCCGCGTTCGCAATGCGGAGGTCAGGGGTTCGACCCCCCTCTGCTCCACCATTTGTTTTCAATGATTTACAGC
>JBKPJS010000023.1:0-1011 GCA_046730815.1 Acidobacteriota bacterium | reverse complement strand
CACGTAAGGCGTGCGCCAAACTGCCGTTCGAAGATCTTGAGAATCTCTTCGCGTTCACGCAACGCCCAGAGCAGAACGGTTACCGCGCCGATGTCGAGCGCGTGAGTGGCGAGCCAGAGCAAGTGGGACGCGATGCGATTGAGCTCAGTAAGAATCGTGCGCAGGTAGTGCGCGCGTGCTGGAACGGCAAGTCCCATCATCTGCTCGACTGTTTCCACCCACACCAGTCCATTCGACACCGCGGCGATGTAATCCAGACGATCCCAGTACGGTGCGATCTGCGTGTACATCCGGTTCTCGGAGATCTTCTCCATGCCGCGATGCAGGTAACCGATGTCGCAGTCGAGATCGATGACGGTTTCACCGTCGAGCTTGAGAATCACGCGCAGCACGCCGTGTGTCGACGGATGCTGCGGGCCCATGTTCAGCACCATCTCTGGGCTGTCGAGCAGTGTCTCTTGAGTTGTCGCTATTTCTACCTGATGCATCTGTTTACATTATTTATCAGGATTTACATGTAAATCATGCTAATCCTGCCAATCCTGTGAAACGACTTTAAGCTGCGGGCGCTTCGGCTGGATGCGGTTTGTAGCATCCGGTCACGCTGAATGGCTCGATCACCAAGCCAATCTCTTCGACCTCGCCTCGTTCCCTTTTGTCCACTAACTTCAGCACGATCGCACTCGCCGCGCTCGCTTTGTTCCAAACGTTTCTCGGCGCCGCAGTTTCAGTCAAAACAAACCCTGCCACCTTTGCCGCCTCCGGCGTATCGAACACCTTCGCATCGTAATGAGTGGCGATCTCTTTCGGACTCATTTATCCTTCGGCATAATTTCCTTGCCGCCAATGAAAATCTGGCGCATCAAACGTTCCTCAGGCACTGAAAGAATCTCAAGGCCGTAAGCGCGTCGCTGCTGCAACTGTTCCATCTGCACGTCAGTCATCTCCGGCAAATGCCTTTCCGTCCAGGCATTCTCCACAAACTCGAGCGGAAAATCTTTTCGCAAAGGG
>JBKPJS010000022.1:0-8568 GCA_046730815.1 Acidobacteriota bacterium | reverse complement strand
GTCTTTTGCTGACGCGCTTAAAGCCGACCGAATCATAGGTTCATCCTGCTCGATTTCATTTAATGACCCACAAGAATTTCACTTTATGACCGACAAATTTCACTTTATGACCGAACCCACAAAGTTTGCCAGAAGCCCGCGTGCGGAAATCATGTCTTGCTGAATGAGCGTTCATTCAGTATTATGCACTTATCTGGTGGGAGTGTCTGAAGAAAGAGGAGCGGCGATGATGCGGATTGAGAGGGCGGCGGTGTTGGGGGCGGGGACTATGGGGGCGCAGATTGCCGCGCATCTCGCCAATTCCGGTGTGCCCACACTGCTGCTTGACATTCCGCCGCGTGAGCTTACCCCCGAGGAGCAGGCGAAGGGCCTGAAACTCGACAGCGCGCAGGTGCGAAACCGGATTGCGCGAACGGGTCTTGAAGCTGCTGTAAAAGCGAAGCCTGCCGCGTTCTTTGTGCCTGACCTCGCCTCGCTCGTCACCCCGGGAAATTTTGACGACGACCTCGCAAAGATCAAAGACTGCGATCTCATCATCGAAGCCGTTGTTGAAAATCTCGACATCAAGCGCTCGCTGTTCGAGCGCGTCGAACAGCATCGCCGCCCAGGGTCGATAGTCGCTTCGAACACCAGTGGTATTCCCATTCACTTGCTCGCCGAAGGTCGTTCTGACGACTTCAAGCAACACTTTCTCGGCGTTCACTTTTTCAATCCACCGCGGTATCTCCACCTCGTCGAAATCATTCGTACTGAATGGACCAAGCCGGAAGTGTCGTGCTTCCTCTACGGCTTTCTCGATCAGCGTTTGGGCAAAGGGGTTGTGCCCGCGAAAGATCGTCCTAACTTCATCGCCAATCGCATCGGCACCTTCGGAGCGCTGTTTACGATCAAGACGATGCTCGAGGATGGTTATTCGATCGAAGAAGTCGACAAGATGACTGGTCCCGCAGTGGGCCGTCCGAAGAGCGCCACATTCCGCACGTTTGATCTGGTCGGATTGGACGTCTTTACGCACGTCATCAAGAACCTTTTCGAGGCTCTTCCCGAGGACGAAGAGCGCGAGATGTTTGTGGTACCTGAAGTGCTCGCCAAGATGGTCCAACGTGGCTTGCTGGGCAGCAAGACCAAGGCCGGCTTCTATAAAAAACAGAAAGGCGAGGGCGACAAGCGCGAAATCTGGGCGCTCGACACAGCAACGCTCGATTACAGGCCCGCGGAGAAAGTCAAACTTCCTTCGCTCGACGTGGCGAAGAACATCGAGGCTGTGCCCGAGCGCATCAAGGCACTCACCTGGGACAAAGATCGCGCGGGCGTGTTTCTGTGGAAGACGCTTTCACGCACGCTCGCGTACGCAGCCAAGCGCATTCCTGAAATTGCAGACACCGTGGTTGAAGTCGATCGCGCGATGCGCTGGGGCTTTGGTTGGGAGTTGGGGCCGTTCGAAGTTTGGGACGCGATTGGTGTCGAGAAGTCTGTGTCGCGGATGAAAGAAGAAGGCATGACCGTGCCCGCGAATGTCGAGCAGATGCTGGCAGCCGGCGCCACCTCGTTTTACAAGAAAGAGAATGGCCAACAGTTCTATTTTGACTTTGCTTCCGGCAAGTACGTTCCACTGACTGATTCTCCAGGCGTTCTCATTCTCAAGTCGATCAAAGATCAGAAAGGCGTCATCAAGAAAAACGCAGGCGCTTCGCTGATCGATATTGGCGACGGTGTTGCTTGTCTCGAGTTTCACTCGAAGATGAATGCCATTGGCGGCGACACACTTCAGATGTTGAAGTTCGCGTTGGGCGAAGTTGAGAAAAACTTTGTCGGGCTTGTGGTCGGCAATCAGGGCGCAAACTTCTGCGTTGGCGCTAACATCATGTTGATGTTGATGGAGGCGCAGGAGGAGAACTGGGACGAGCTCGACATGATGGCTCGAGTTTTCCAGACTGCCACGATGAGTTTGCGTTACTCGCCAAAGCCTGTCGTGGTTGCTCCGTTCCAGATGGTTTTTGGTGGTGGTTGCGAGATGGTATTACATGCTGACCGCGTGCGGGCGGCAGCCGAGACTTACATCGGACTCGTCGAAGTGGGCGTGGGGATTATTCCGGCCGGCGGTGGCACGAAAGAGATGTTGATGCGCGCTCTGGATTCGATTCCGAAAGGTGTTGACGACGCGGATCCGTTTCCGTTTGTGAAGCGCGCGTTTGAAACGATTGCGCTGGCAAAAGTCGCCACGTCCGCCGAAGAGGCAAGATCGATTGGATTCCTTTCCGCTGACGATTCGATTTCGATGAACGCCGATCGCTTGATTGCCGACGCTAAGAAAGAAGTGTTGGCGTTGGCAGCAAGCGGCTATGTTGCGCCGCAACAACGCAAAGACATTCTGGCGTTGGGCGCACCGGCGCTCGCAACATTGAAACTCGGTATTCACCAGATGAAGCGTGCGGGATATATTTCAGATCACGACGCGGAAATCGAGACACAGTTGGCCCGTATTTTGACAGGCGGCGACTTGAATCATCCGACGCGCGTTTCCGAACAGTATCTTTTGGACCTGGAGCGTGAAGCGTTCCTTTCGCTGGTTGGCAAACGTCAAACACAGGAACGGCTGGCGCACATGTTGAAAACCGGGAAGCCTTTAAGAAATTAACCACGGATAAAACGGATCTTCAAAGCACGATTTACACGGATTGGGGTTAGTTATGAGAGATGCAGTGATCGTATCGGCGGTTAGAACCGCGGTAGGCAAGGCTCCGAAAGGAACGTTGCGCACCACGCGTCCGGATGAAATGGGCGCGACGGTGATCAAGGAAGCAGTCGCGCGGGTTCCAGGCCTTGAAACTTCCGAAATAGAAGACGTGATCATGGGATGCGCGATGCCCGAAGCCGAGCAAGGAATGAACGTCGCTCGTGCGGCGGCGATTCGCGCGGGCTTGCCGGTGGAGACGAGCGCGATGACGATCAATCGTTTTTGCTCGTCGGGTTTGCAGTCGATCGCGATGGCGGCCGAGAGAATCAAGAGCGGTGGCGCGGAAGTGATCGTGGCGGGCGGCCTGGAAACGATGTCGATGATTCCGATGGGCGGTCACACCATCCGGCCGAATCCTTACCTGGTTGAGCACTATCCAGATTTTTATCTGAGCATGGGTTTGGCAACAGAGAATGTTGCGCGCAAGTATGAAGTGTCGCGCGAAGAGCAGGACGAGTTTGCGCTCCGTTCACACACGCGCGCTGCTGCGGCGTTGGACGGAGGCAAGTTCACCGATGAGACGGTTCCGTTGCACGTAGTCCTCGAAGACCTCGATGAAAACGGTAAGAAGCAGCGACGCGAAGTCGTGTTTGATAAAGACGAAGGTGTCAGGCGAGATACGTCGGCTGAGGGCCTCGCGAAACTCAAGCCTGCTTCTCACGTCAAAGGCACGATCACTGCCGGCAACGCGTCGCAGATGTCCGACGGCGCTGCCGCTGCGATCGTGATGTCTGACTCGCGCGCGCGGGAGTTGGGAGCGAAACCGATGGCGCGTTTCGTTGCTTATGCGACCGCCGGTTGTCCACCGGTGGAGATGGGTATTGGACCAGTGTTCGCCATTCCGAAGGTGTTGAAGCTTGCGGGGCTGACACTTGCCGATATTGACGTGATTGAGTTGAACGAAGCGTTTGCCGCGCAGTCGCTGGCCGTGATCAAAACGTTGGGACTCGATCCCGAAAAGGTCAACGTCAATGGCGGCGCTATTGCGTTGGGCCATCCGCTCGGCTGTACCGGCGCAAAACTCACTGCCAGCATACTTCGTGAGTTGGAGCGCAGGAACGGTCGATACGGGATGGTCACTATGTGTGTGGGCGGTGGTATGGGCGCCGCCGGAATTCTCGAGCGATTGTCATGACAGCCTCTGAAGTTTTTGAGTCGGTAACGGGTAGCGGAAGTAGTGACTTCGCAATCCTGGTCCGAATACTCGACAAACACGGTTCCTGGTGTTTGATCGGAGGTCTGGCAGTCAATTGCTACGTCGAGCCGGTTTACACGCTCGACGCTGACATCGTTGTGATTTCGACTGAGCTGCCTGCAATTCGAAACGAATTGGTCGCTGCCGGTTTTGCGGTCGACGAGTTTCCACATTCATTAAACGCGAGGATGGCCGGCAGTGACTTGCGAATCCAATTCACGCTGGATCCGCGCTATCAGGATTTTTTGAAACAGTCGCACATGGTTGAAGTATTGGGTCAAAGGGTGCCGGTCGCGTCCCTTGCCGATGTTGTTCGCGGCAAGATCTGGGCGTGGAGTGATAAAAACCGAAGGGCCACAAAACGTAAAAAGGATGAATTGGATTTGATGAGAATCCTCGAGGCCTATCCCGAGACACGAAACTTGATGCCCGACGCAATCAAAAACCAGGTGCCTGAGTAACCTCTGTGTAATCTGCGAATGGTCTAAAGGAGGATCGAATAGATGTCAGCTGTAGCCGAGCAAAGACAACTCATTAAGGGTGGCGCGTTTCTCATCGAGGAGCGCACTACTGACGAGATCTTCACGCCCGAAGACTTCACTGAAGAGCATCGTATGATCGCCGAGACGACGCGGCAGTTTGTCGATAACGAAGTCACGCCGCGTATGGATGAACTCGAAAAGCACGATTGGAAACTCGCGCGCGAACTCGTTGGCAAAGCGGCTGAGCTGGGATTGATTGGCGCCAACATACCCGAGGAATATGGCGGTCTTGGTCTCGATCAAACAAGTGGCGCGCTCGTCGGTGAGAACATCGGGCGCTCGGCTTCTTTCGCTACGACGCTTGGCGCGGAAAGCGGTATCGGCCTGTTGCCGATTATCTATTTCGCTACTGACGCGGCAAAGCAAAAATATTTGCCAAAGATCGCCACAGGTGAGTTGATCACTGCTTATGCGCTGACAGAAGCAGGCTCGGGCTCCGATGCAATGGCCGCGAAGGCGACGGCGCGTTTGAGTGACGACGGCAAGGAATACATCCTCAATGGCGAGAAGATGTGGATCACCAACGGCGGATTCGCGGACATCTTCATCGTGTTTTCCAAAGTTGACGGCGACAAGTTCAGCGCTTTCATCGTCGAGCGCCAAGCGGGCCTCACCTCCGGCGCCGAAGAACACAAGATGGGGATTAAAGGCTCGAGCACGACTGCCCTTGTCCTTTCAGACGTGCGCGCTCCAGTCGAGAACCTGCTGGGCGAAGTCGGCAAGGGCCATAAGATCGCATTCAACGTGCTGAACATCGGTCGATTCAAACTGGGTGCGATGTGTGCCGGCGGCATGAAGTTGATGGTCCACGAGTCGGTGCGTTACGCGAACGAGCGTCACCAGTTTGGTAAATCGATTTCGTCGTTTGGCGCGATCAAAGCCAAACTTGCCGAACAAGCCATTCGCACGTGGGTAGGCGAGTCGATGATCTATCGCACGCTGGGCATGATCGAGGCGAGAGTAGGAGCGGTTGACTCGAAAGACATGGATGCGCGTTTGCGCGCGATTGAGGAATACGCAGCGGAATGTTCGATCATTAAGGTGGCACTTTCCGAGTACTGCGATTTCGTCGCCGACGAGATGGTCCAGATCTTTGGCGGTTATGGTTATTCCGCCGATTATCCCGCAGAGCGCGCTTATCGCGATTCGCGTATCAATCGCATCTTCGAAGGCACAAACGAAATCAATCGCATGCTGATACCGGGTCGATTGATGAAGAGCGCGCTGAGCGGCAACCTGGCGCTGCTGCCGGCCGCGCAGGCGTTGATGGATGAAGTGCTGTCGCCGCAGATGACCGGGTTTGATGATGATGACAGTTTGCTTGCCGCCGAGCAGAAACTCACTACCAACGCCAAGAAAGTGGCGCTGATGACGCTTGGCACCGCGGCGCAGAAGTACATGATGAAACTAGGCGATCAGCAGGAGATTCTGATGGGAATTGCCGACATCATCATGGACACCTACGCGATGGAGACGGCGATTCTCCGGGCGCAGAAGCTGGCCGCGAAGCAGGGTGAAGACGCCTCGGCACGTTATCTCGATATGACGCGTGTGTTTTGCAACGACGCCGTTGAACGCATTGAAGCGAAGGCGAAGAACACGCTCGCGGGAATGGCTGAAGGTGATGAGCTGCGGACGTTGTTAGCCGCCTTACGACGGTTCACAAAATTGCAGCCGATGAACACGATCGCCGCCCGGCAGCGCATCGCGGATGAGCTGATCACCGCTAACAATTGGATTTACTAAACGAGCCGCAGATAAACGCAGATCAGCGCAGATCAGCGTTTATCTGCGGCTAACTTCTTAATGCGCCTCATTCCGATTTCAATACCCACGCCCTTCTACATCGGGCCGGTCAACGTCTATCTGATCGCTGAAGATCCGTTGACGATTATCGACACTGGTCCAAAGACAAAAGAAGCGATCGAAGCCCTTCGCGCTGGTTTGCGCAAAGCCGGTTTCCTGGTTTCGGACCTCCGTCGCATCGTGCTCACTCACGCACACGAAGATCATTGCGGACTCGCAAGATCTCTGCGCGATGAAGCAAAGAACGCGGAAGTCTTTGTTCACAATTGGGAGACAGGTCATCGCCACAGCCGGCTCGAGTATGAAGAGCATCGCTCGTTGCTCGTGCGCGCCGGTGTTCCGCAAGACGAGATCGAGCGAATGCGCGGCATGTATGACCGCATGCGAAAGTATGCCGACTCGTTCGGCGACGACGAATACACTTCGCTTTGGGACGAGGCTGAACTCGAGTTCGAGTCAGGCAGCCTGCGGATCCTGCACACGCCTGGACACACGCCAGGCTCGTGTTCATTTCTTCGCGAAGCCGATCGCACCGTAATTGCCGGCGACTGTGTGCTGAAACGAATTACTCCGAATCCGGTGTTGTCGCCGGATCCAATCGACCCTTCAAGGCGTTTCCCATCGCTGGCCGAGTACCTGGTCAGCCTCGCGCGTTTGCGCTCCTTCTCGCCGACACTCGTATATGGCGGACATGGCGAGCCGATACACGATTACGAAGAACTATTCCACCGTTACTTTCGGGCTTTTCAGGACCGGCAGGCGCAAGTGATTGGGCATGTCGCAAAGGCGGGTGTAACCGCGTGGGACGTCGCCCTCAAAATGTTCCCCACGGCTGACGACGTTCATCGATTCCTTTCGGTTTCAGAAGCAGTCGCCCACCTTGATCTCGCACACACCGAACGAAAAATTGGATTCGAACTAAACGGCCAGACTGAAGTCTACAAACCTTTGGGCACTCACTAATAACAATCCACAGATGGCACAGATCAATCTGTGTAATCTGTGGATGATCTTTTTGGAACCATCCCTCCAGGCACGCGTGTAAAGCGCAAACTCTTCCGGAGGAAATCTGTATGAAAGTGAAATATTTCTTCAGTCTCCCAGCCGCTATTTTTCTGATCGCAGGACTCGCGCTCGCCCAGGAACCTGCATCGCCGCCTCAACCCCCAGATGAACCTTTGGAACCCAACTTTTCACTTCTAATCGACGGCGGTGGTTTTTTGGGTGTGTATGCGGAGAACATCAGCCGCGAAAACATGGGCCGCTACCACATGAGCCAGGTGCGCGGCGTCGGAGTGACCCAGGTAATCAAAGATAGTCCGGCAGAAAAGGCCGGCTTGCGGAAAGATGACGTCATCCTGCGGCTCGACGGCGAAAACGTAACCAGCGTCCGCAAACTGAATCGTGTTGTTTCGGAGTTAGCTCCCGACCAGTCCGTGCACGTGACCGTCAGCCGCGGCGGCGCGGAGCAGGAAATTACCGCGACAATTGGCAAACGCAACAACTCCAATATGGTTGGAGATCTGTTACGCGGAGAGCCGAGGATCTGGAAGTGGGAAGGCGATCCGAAGACGTTCAAATGGGAAGGCCCGGACAGGTTTCCTGACAATGGCGGCGACATGACATTCTTTCTCGGCAACAGTCGAAGGATCGGCGTGAGCACGATGGAGCTCACGAAACAACTCGCCGATTATTTCGGCATCGCGGGCGGCAAAGGTGTGCTGGTGACTTCAGTCACAGACGATGGACCAGCGGCGAAGGCAGGCGTGAGAGCCGGCGACGTGATAACCGCAATCGACGGTGAAGCGGTCGATTCGCCCGGCGACATCTCGCGCGCCATCAATCGCAAAAAGGACGGGGACGTCACGCTCACGATAATCCGGAACAAGTCTCAACAAACGATTCGCGTGACGCCACGGGAAGGCGGCGGTTTCCCAGGCACATTGGGCCAACCGCAGTTCGGACGTCGCATCGTTATCCCGCGGATCGAGTTTCCCGACATCGACATTGCGATGCCGTCAATCGTCATTCCGTCCTTCCCGTCGATTAACATCGGGATGCCGCGCATTCGCGTTGCGCCGCGCGCCAGAATTATAAGAACTGAGCGCGGCCCCATTTAGTAAAGATAAAAGAAGCCGCAGATGGACGCGGATGATGCAGATGGCGATCTGAGTTCATCCGCGTCCATCTGCGGCTTCTTTTCCCTGACTTGCGCCAAACGCTTTGTTGTGTGATGATCAGCCCAGCGATGGGAGCCGTCATACTCAGTCCTGATCTTTTGAGGAGTG
>JBKPJS010000021.1:0-9235 GCA_046730815.1 Acidobacteriota bacterium | reverse complement strand
ACATAAGTCACAAAAAAACAGAGATGATTTTCAGTAAGTTAATTCGGGTCATGTTAGTTGGTGCACTGTGTTGTGGAGTGGCCAGTGCGCAAACGCCTGCTCCGCCACCGAAGAAACCCGCGCCACCTGTAAGAGCAGGTCGTGTCAGCGGCGACAAGTTACCTGCCGCGCCGCAAGTAGTGACCATCGTTCATCGTTTGAATGGACTCAAGATGTTTCGTCTTCTCGCCCGTTCCGAGGAGCAGGTGCAGGCGATTGCGGGTCTCGACGCGGCTTTCAACCTCATGGACGACGTTCACACTAACGTGATCGCGGGCCTTGCGATGGACGACGGCGAAACTATCGCCGCGTGGTTACCGGAGGCTGACGTCGAGTTTGGCCCAGTTGCGCCTGAGCCGATGCCTCCACTCCCTCCGAAAGCGCCGCGCGCTTTAGCCGGATCATTTCCGCGAATTGGAAGCGGGCTTTTAGAAGGACCAGACATTTCGGTTATCGGCCCTGATGGAAAACGCCTGGCCGCAAAGTACGTTGGACTTGATGCGGTAACGGGCCTCTCGATACTAAAACTCGCTGAAAAGCATGCGCTCAACGCGAGCGCGATTAAAGACGAACACGTGAACACTGGTGAGAACGTATTGGTGTTTGGCCCAGAGCCGGCAACAAAGGCGCGAGCGCTTTTGGGTGGCAACTTCTACGTTCGTATGGGCGCGATTGAAGGGCGAATACAAAACGTTCTGACCGCGCCGTCCGGCGAAGTAGCAAAGTTCAAAATCAACTCACCGCGATTTTCACATGCGAATATCGGCGGCGTTGCAATCAATGAAGCCGGTGAGACAATTGGGATTGTCGACGGTTTGGAGGGAAGCGAAGCGAGTATTCTACCGGCGCGTTTGATTCGACGTGCTGTGCAGCGTGTTTTGGAACAGCAGGCTAGTGTGCCGCGTCCATGGCTTGGCGTGAAAGGTGAGCCCGTGGCGGATCTCAAAGTCGAACAGATTCTGAATCACGGCTGGGAGTTAACACGTGCCGCCGATCTTGCCGGAAAGCATCGCGGAATAATGTTGACGTCGATTGCGCCTGACAGTCCCGCGGCTCGAGCCGCATTGCGAGCCGGAGACGTGATTCTGAAAGTTGACGACAACGAAATCCAGAACGCTGAAG
The DNA here is from genome assembly GCA_046730815.1 of Acidobacteriota bacterium. Lineage (GTDB taxonomy): Bacteria > Acidobacteriota > Blastocatellia > Pyrinomonadales > Pyrinomonadaceae > PSRF01. Next base: position 8,074 of record JBKPJS010000021.1, on the reverse strand, counting down.
AGTTCACCTGGTGGCTGGATCAGGCTGGTCCAAGCAGTTTGGTGCAGTTTACGGTTGCGCGTCCGGATCGGCCTGCGGAGGAGCCACTGAACGTAAAGTTGAGCGGAATGTTGGATCCGGCGGTTAGCTTCAGGCTTCGCAACCGAGTCGCTTCGACCAGAGGCTTTTCGCTAATCAGTCAGGGAATCGAGACCATTGTCTTAAGACAACCTGTAGCATCGAAACTTGGAACGACGGCGGGGCTTTTAGTCGTCTATGTTCAGCCGTCCACCGCGGCTTTTGAAGCAGGCTTGCGACCTGGCGATGTTATTCAGTCAATAGATGGAAAGCCGGCGACCAGGTTCAGAGGTACGACCCCGGCCGCGTCGTTCACGTTAGAGATTGTGCGTAGCAAAGAGAAACTCGTCGTCAAAGTACCCGCCAAAAAGAAATAAGCCGCAGATGAACGCAGATCCGATCCGCGTTTTTATCTGCGTTTATCCGCGGCCCATTTTGTGACTTTTTGTGGCGAGTGATACCCTAGCGGCCCATGTTCCCCGAGGCTGTTGCGCGTTATCACGATCTACTTACCAATCAGGAATTAGCCGAAGCATCTCGCGCTCTTCTCGATGAAGGGCTCGAACGCGCGAGGCTGATCTTTGGCGGCCGCCGGCTTTCACCCTATCTCCGCCCGCATTTCGTTTCCGAGTCAGACTTCGCCCGCATTTCCAGGATTTGCGAGACCGTGTGGTCTGCAATTCAGAAGGTCAAGGATGCGGCGGTCGTGGACCCCAACATCGTTGACGATCTGGGTCTGACGGCAATCGAGCGCGAACTCGTCTCGATCGATCCGGGCTACGTCGCAGTCTCGCCCACTGCGCGGCTCGATTCTTTTCTCACCCAATCCGCCTACAGCTTCGTCGAGCTGAACGGCGAGAGTCCGGCTGGAATCGCGTATGCCGATGCAGCTTACGACATCTTTTCGTCGTTGCCTGTGATGAAAGAGTTTGCTGTTGATTACAACGTGCGACCGATGTATGGCAGGCGCTTGATGCTGGATGTTCTGCTCAGTTCCTATGAAGAATTTCTCGGTAGAAAGCCTGAACGTGCGCCCCGGATCGCGATAATCGATCTTGCCGGCGTTCCAACGGTGAGCGAGTTCGAACTCTTCCGAGATTTCTTCGAGCAGGCGGGATACCCTGCGGTAATTTGCACGCCACAGGAATTGGAATTCAACAACAACCGCCTAAGCGTCGCTGGTAAGAAGATCGACATCGTCTACAAGCGCCTGCTTGTTAACGAGTACTTACCGATCATGCGCGACTATCCGGCGCTGCTCGATGCGTACCGCGCGGGCGCAGTTTGTATGGTGAACAGTTTTCGCTCCAAGATCATTCACAAGAAGGCGCTGTTTGCTGTCTTGACTGATCCGAAGCACGCATCGCTGTTTTCGCAAAACGAACTCGAGGCGATTCGATCTCATGTGCCGTGGACGCGCGTAGTTAAAGACGAACATACCGACTACTTCGGCCGTGACGTGAACCTGCTGGATTTTATTCGCGCTGACGGCGAGCGGCTGGTGCTGAAGCCAAACGACGATTACGGTGGTCACGGCATCACGATAGGCTGGAACGTTGACCAGCGCGGCTGGGACGAAGCGATTAATAATGCACTCGCCAACGGCGATTATCTGGTGCAGGAACGCGTACCAACTGCTCGCGAAACCTTTCCCGCATTGACGGACGATGGACGAGTCGAGTTTGCCGAGCAGCTCGTCGATCTCGATCCGCTCCTGTTCAACGGTAAAGTGGGTTCGGCGTTCACCCGTCTATCTTTCACTGAACTGGCGAATGTCAGCTCCGGCGGCGGCATGGTGCCCACCTACATCATCAGTCAAAAGTGAGCGAAAACGGGTACAATCCGGCATGGGCGGATCTTCCCGCCGCGACGAAGGAGCTTCTCGCGGGAAAGCTTGCCGGGATATGGGGTGCCCCGACCGACGCCGCGGCCTTTGATTCGTGGCCACTTGATAAGAAACAAGGCATGCTCCTGCTGTTGCAGCGAATGCACACCAAGGGGCTCTGGCATCTCGTCAAAAAAGTGACTAATGTTTATGGTGAAGGCGGTGTGGGATTGCAGTTTCAGGCATGGCCGATGATTGAGTCGACCTTGTCGCGTCGCCGCGACTTCACGCGTCTGTTTGCGAACCACAAAAATACGAGCGGCGGCTTCTACGAGAGACAAAGAGACAAAGCGGTCCTGCATTTCTTATTTGAAGAAGGTGAGCCACGAACGTGGTACGTGCACTTCGATCTTTACAGTCCGGTGCACTCACCGGCGAGCGCGTTCAAGCATGTGTTCTATGAGGCCATTGGCAAAGTGAAGCCCGACTGGAGAATGATCTCCGAATGCTTGAACCTGTAGGTAGAGCAGAAAGAGGACAAATGTTCGATCAATTTACATTGGGCATCGAAGAGGAATTTCAGATTGTCGATCCACAGACGCGCGAGCTGCGCTCGCACGTGGCCGAAATTCTCGAAGAGGGCAAGATGCTGCTTGGTGAACAGATCAAGCCCGAGATGATCCAGTCGATGGTGGAAGTAGGTACGGGAATTTGTCGCAACATCCAGGAAGCACGAAGCGACATCACACGCTTGCGAAGCATCATCGCCGGACTCGCGAAAAAGAACGGCCTCGTCATCGTCGCCGCCTCCACGCATCCCATCTCGCGTTGGCAGGATCAGAAGATCTTCGACGACGAACGTTATGAGCTCCTGGTGCAGGAGCTGCAAACAGTGGCGCGCTCGTTATTGATCTTTGGACTTCACGTTCACGTCGGCATGGCCGATCGCGAACGCGCCATTCACATCATGAATGCAGCGCGATACTTTCTGCCGCACGTGCTGGCGCTTTCGACTTCGTCGCCCTTCTGGATGGGCCACAACACGGGACTCAAGTCGTATCGTACTGAGGTCTTCAAACAGTTTCCGCGCACAGACATTCCGGATCACTTCGACTCTTATGGGTCCTTCCAGCGTTACGTCGAGTTGCTGGTTAAGACTAAATGCATTAACGATGGAAAGAAGATCTGGTGGGACATTCGCCCTCATCCCTATTTCCCGACACTCGAGTTTCGCGTTTGTGATATTCCGACGCGCGTCGATGACACGGTCGCGATTGCGGCGTTGTTTCAGGCGATCGTTGCCAAGCTGAATAAGTTGATTGATCGCAACCTGGGATTCAGGCTGTACCGGCGCATGCTGATCCAGGAGAACAAGTGGCGCGCTGTGCGATATGGGTTAGAAGGGAAGTTAATAGACTTCGGCAAGCAGACCGAAGTGCCGGTGCGTGATCTGGTACTCGAGCTACTCGAGTTCGTCGACGATGTTGTTGACGAGCTGGGTTCGAGAAAAGAGATCGAACACGTACACACGATTCTCGAGCGTGGCACTTCCGCCGACCGACAACTTCAGACTTATCGTGAAACCAACGATCTCACAGCGGTGGTTGACGACCTGATTGAGATGACGATGGAGAACGTTCCCGAAACCACACAGCTCGGCGTTCCGAGAACAACGACTACCGCCTCGACGATCGCGAAATAGAGACGGACGTTAGACAGGATTACAAGATTTTCAGGATTAACAGGATCAAAATCTTGTTGATCCTGAAAATCTTGTAATCCTGTCTAACGCCTTCCTCCAAGATAGTACTGCCACAGCATTCGCGCGGCGACCGCACGATGTGGTCGCCATCTCTCCGCCAGCCGCTCCAACTCGTGAGGTCCAGGTCGCTGCGCCAGTCCGTACAAATCCTGCATCGCCACTGCCAGCGCCAGATCGCCAGCCGGCCAGACATCCGCGCGGCGCATAGCCATCAAAAGATAAACATCCGCGCTCCACAATCCAATGCCTTTGACGCGCGTTAGTGCGAGCCTCGCTTCGTCGTCGCTCATGCGCGCGAGTTTCGTGAAACTCAATTGTTCATTGACGATCGACGTCGACAAATCGAGGAGATAAGCCGACTTCTGCCGCGTGACACCGAGGCTGCGCAAGTAAGTGTCACCCAATTCGATAAACCGCAGCGGAGTGAAAGGTTGAATAGCAGCTTCGAGCCGCAGGAGCATCGACTTTGCCGACTTCAACGATACCTGTTGCTCGAGGATGATGTGCACGAGCGTGGCGAAACCCGTCGCGCGTCGCCAAAGCGGAGGCTCGCCATACGTGGCGAGTATTCCGGCTAAGGTCTTGTCCCGTAATGCGAGCTCACGCGCTGCAAGCGCAAGGCTTTTCTGCGTTAGCGGCTGGAGCGATCCGCCAGATGGCATGTTTAGCGTGTTGCCAGTCTGAGGAAGTTCTCGAACAGAATACGACCGTCGCGCGACTCATTCGGATGCGCCCAGCGCGTGCGGCTCTTGTTCCAGTCTTCGAATGATTTCTCGAGATGAAACTGCACGGTGTAGATGAGCTGTCCATCACTGCGTTTGACCATCATCTGGTTACGACAGAGATAAGACGTCGCCAGGAGCTTGAATCCTTCCGGTATTCGATCGAGCTGTAGACCATGGTTCTGCCAAACGTGAAGAATGCGTGCAGGAGCGTTTGGGTCAGCGCAATTAATATTCTGAAAGATTGGATCGTTCGGCTCGGTAATGCGAACAAAGCGGTACTGGTACTCCTGCGGGCGCTGCTCGCGTTGCTCGTGCTGTTCGAGCTTATCGAGCGTGATCACTCGTGCGCCAAAACTCAGGCCAACCAGTTGGTGGCCCCCGCAGATCGCGAGCACCGGAATCTTCGTCGTGCGAATAAACTTACCAAAGTCGTCGAGGATCGATTGCTGGTAATAGTCGAAATCGCGCAACGTGCCACTGAGCACGATAGCATCAGGCTCAAAGCGCGATGCGGCTTCTGCAACCTCGGAGAGATGCGCTACCTCGGTTGTCGGCCGCTTTACGAGACGAGAAATGTTGTTGCGTATATTTTCGATCGCCATGCCGGCGATTAAGCGCTCGCGTCGCATTTGCGCACCGAGCAATTGGCCCCACTCTTGTCGCGCTACGGCAGAAAGGTCGCGCTCGTCGCGCAGTAGATTGTCGACGACCAGCACCCGCGCCTCATCGATGCTCTGTTCGACAGGTTCGTAGCGACAGTAAGTCTGCTGGGTATACGGAAAGGGAAGTGAACCCGCAATCTCAGCGGGGTCAATTGTCGGGGTCAATTCTTGAGTCATTATGGTTCTGTAAGGTTGTTGAATTCTATTTGGAGCGTTGTTTTGTACTTTGTTTGAACTCCGGAACGCGTGTTCCGGGCCCAGCCTGCTCAATCTCCGCGCGAATCCTAGCAAACAGCAGGCCACGCACTCGCGCTTTGAACCTGGTGCTTTCTGCCTTACCATCCTGCTCAACCAGCAACAACATTCTATACCACGACGACTCCAATTCGTCCGCTAAATGCGAGATTTTTGTTATGTCGTATGGGAGTGCTACATCCTGACAGCCAAGGCGTGCGAACACCGAGAGGTACCTTGCCGTGGCCAGATCCGGGCATAACAGGCGCCGGCGTCCGATCTTCAACTCCACTCCGAGCAGCGTGTGCTGAATAACGACACGGGCGGAGGTGTTAACCCTATCGAAGTGATAAGAGCGCGTGCGAAGCTTCAGTATCCGTTCGCGATAGATTCGCGGCAGCCATGTTTCACCAAGTTGTTCCTTGATCTTTTGCGCAGCGTCTTCGGCACGAGGCATAAATCAGTTAGTCCACAGGATTACGCAGTTTGACCTGTGTAATCTGGGGATTGATTTTTGTTTGCAGGAAATTAATCACGCGTCCCGGAAAGATCCCGAGATAGAGCACGCCCAGCACCGTTATCACCAAAGCCACCGTCACGCTCGCAGGAATTCTCGGCGCGGTCCACGCCGTAATTCTTTCGCCGAAGAACATCACAATTATTAGTCGCAAGTAGTAGTAAGCCGAAACTGCTGTGTTGAGCACGCCCACGATCACCAGGCCGTAGTACTTCTGCTCGATAGCAGCCCCAAAGACCATGATCTTTCCCATGAAGCCGGCGGTCAGCGGCATGCCGAGTAGACTCAGCATAAAGAGGCTCAACGAGAACGCCAGCACGGGCGAGTCAAACCCGATGCCGCGGTAGTCTTCAATCGCAGTGCGCCGGTCGTCGCGGCGGGCGATCAACTGGACCACCGCAAATGCTCCGATGTTCATCACGGCGTAAGTCAAAAGATAGAACACGACGGCGGTGATGGCGGTATTGCGTTGAGCGAGATCTGTGGCCGCTCCTGCCGCGACGAAACCGACCAGCGCGTAGCCTGCATGCGCGATCGATGAATACGCCAGCATGCGTTTGACGTTGTTCTGAACGATCGCCACGACGTTGCCCAGTATCATCGTTAGAATTGCCATCACCACGAGCGTGCCAACCCACGCCTGATGAAGACTCGCACCTGTCGCACTCGAAGCTGAGACAACGAATGGTAAGCCAAAAACAAATACGCGAATGAACGAGGCAAACCCCGCGGCTTTGGGGCCGGCAGCCATGAACGCAGTGACCGGAGTCGGCGCGCCCTCATAAACGTCCGGCGTCCAAATGTGAAAAGGGGCAGTGGCTATCTTGAAACCAAAGCCCACCAGCATCATTGCGGCGCCGGCATACAGCAACGCGGGATACTGCGCCTGACCGATGCGACTCGCGATCTCGGCGATGTTTGTCGTTCCGGCAACGATTCTGCTCAGCGAGCCGCCTGGCCCAGGCTCCACAATTGAAGTGGCGCCGTAGACCAGCGCGATGCCATACAGCAGAAACGCCGAAGAGAAGGAACCAAGTATGAAGTACTTCAACGACGACTCGTTCGAGCGAACGTCAGTGCGCCGGAAACCCGCCATGACGTAAGTGGCGATCGAAAGAATCTCGAGCCCGAGGAAAATGATCACCAGGTCGTTCCCTGACGCCATGAACATCATGCCCACCGTGGCAAACAACAGCAGTGAATGAAACTCTCCGGCAGGCAGTTGCTCTCCGTGAACCCAAACTGTCGAAATCAACAACGTCAGACCTGCGACCAATAGGAAGATGAGTGTGAACCCAAGGCGAAGCTCGTCGAGCACGATCATTCCATTGAACGCATCGGATGATGCCGTCCCGTTGACCCACAGAAAGACCGTAGCGACCGCAGCGATAATCAGGCCGGCGAGTGAAATGCCGCCGGTGATCCAGCGTTGCGTTGGGCGCGCGAAGGCGTCAACAAGCATCACGACGACTGCGGCAGTGCAGACGATCACCTCCGGTGCGATTAACGACCAGTTGATGATGGGCATCACGGATTGAGCGAGAAATGAGCTCATCTATTGCCAGTAAAACCTTTTACAGGATTTACAAGATTTTTCAGGATTGACATGTAAATCCTGTCTAATCTTGTCAATCCTGTCGAATGACTTTCGTCGTATACGAGCCTCCGGCAGGACTGGATCCGACGCGATCTCGAATAGTTACCACGCTATCTTTAGAACGATCGAGAAATACGCGCGGGTAAATGCCCATAAAGAGCATCAGGATTAGCAACGGCAACAGCAGCGCAGTCTCACGATAGTTCAGGTCAGACAAGCGCGCATTCTCATCGTGCGTGATTTTGCCGAAGACCACTCGCTGAATCATCCATAACATGTAGACCGCCGGCCAGATCACACCCGTTGCCGCTAGCATCGTCACGATCCACGGGTGATCGACTGCTCGCGAGGTCCACGTCCCAATCAGGATCAGAAACTCTCCGATAAATCCATTCAGGAACGGCAAACCAATCGAGGAGAGAGTAGCGATTACAAACAGCGTCGAGTACCAGGGCATCGGCGTGGCCAGTCCGCCAAACTCGCTGATCATGCGTGTGTGACGCCGCTCGTAGATGAAACCGACAAAGAGAAAGAGCGCGCCGGTTGAAACGCCGTGGTTGAGCATCTGGTAGAGCGCCCCTTGCATGCCGAGCTCCGTAAATGAAAACAGCCCTAAGACGACAAACCCCATGTGGCTAACAGAGGAGTAGGCGACGAGCCTTTTCACGTCAGGTTGGACCATTGCGACCAGCGCG
>JBKPJS010000020.1:0-4033 GCA_046730815.1 Acidobacteriota bacterium | reverse complement strand
GTGCTGGAGTTGTCGCTCGAACTCTCGGCGCACATGCTTCTGCTGGCGAATGTTGAACAGACTATCGAAGCCGCGCGAGCGCGTTTGCAGAAAGTTTTGGGTTCGGGCGACGCACTCGAATGTCTAAGAAGCAACATCGCGGCACAAGGTGGCGACCCGCGTGTTTGCGATGAGCCGGACAGATTTCTGCCTTTGGTAAGCGAAACGGTTAAGGTAGAATCCCCGCGCTCCGGCTTCATTACACGAGTCGATACCACGGAGATTGGACACGCGATCGCGGCAATCGGCGGCGGGCGCGTGCGCATCGAAGACACGGTGGATCCCACAGTCGGTTTTACTTCCGAGTTGAAATTAGGTGATCAGGTTGCGGTGGGTGAGGCAATCGGTATTGTGTACTGCGCTAACGAGGCGGCTGCGCGGGAGGCAGCGCGTCGCATCCAGACTGCGTATCACATCGGAGAAGAGCCGCCGCCGGAAGCACTGAAGTTAGTGAAGGAAATTATTAACGAATGAAAAGAAAAACTATTTCCCGCAAAGGCGCAAAGGCGCAAAGAAAGACGCAAAGAGGCGAGAGCGAAACTTCTTTGCGTCTTCCTTTGCGCCTTTGCGCCTTTGCGGGAGAAAAAACCTTCTGCGTCACGCTGGCATGGCTCGTCCTGGCGCCATTGCTGCTCTCCGCCTGTGGTGGCAGCTCCGCTGCTGAAGACAAATCAAAGATTCACGTCGGAATCGTTTTTGACATCGGCGGAAAGGACGATCGCTCCTTTAACGCTGCTGCGTGGGAAGGTGTGCAGCGTGCCGCAAAGGATCTGCCAATTGTCTTGCGCGACATTGAACCCGGTACACCAAACGCTATCGAGCCTGCCATGCGCGCGTTCGCCGAACGAAACTTCGATCTGATCATCGGCGTCGGTTTTGCGCAGGCGCCAATCATGGAGCAGGTGGCGAAGGACTACCCAAACATTCAGTTCGCGATCATCGACGGCGTAAGCGAACTGCCGAACGTTGCGTCTCTTGTTTTCAAAGAGCATGAAGGCTCATACCTTGTCGGCATCCTCGCTGCGAAGGCTTCTCACACAGGCACGATCGGTTTTCTCGGTGGCATGGATATCGGTCTGATTCATCGTTTCGCCAAAGGTTACGAGGAAGGCGCGAAGTCTGTGAATCCGAACATCCGTGTGATCGAAAACTATGTCGGTGTGACTGACGGCGCGTGGAACAATCCGGGCAAAGGCAAAGAACTCTCGCTGGCCCAGATCGGTAAAGGTGCTGACGTCATCTTCACCGCGGCCGGCAATTCCGGACTGGGCGCCTTCGACGCAGTCGAGCAACAGGGAAAGCAGAATGGCCGCGCGACACACTTCGTGATCGGGGTGGACTCGAATCAGAACATGGTCAAGCCGGGCTTTGTGCTCACGAGCATGGTCAAGCGCGTTGACAACGCGGTGTACGACATCGTTAAGGACGTCGTTAATCATCGCTTCTCACCGGGCCTGCACGTCTTTGGTTTAGACAAAGACGGCGTCGGCTATGCGATGGACGACTACAACAAAGACCTCGTTCCGCCCGAGGCGATCCAGGAAGCCGAGGCCGCGAAGCAGAAGATTATCGCGGGGGAGATTAAAGTAACGGATGCGATCGGGAGTTAACCACAGATGACACGGATGAAGACGGATCATAATCCGTAAATCATCCGTGTTTATCTGTGGTCTAAAAATGCTGGAACTGCGACAAATAACAAAAAGATTTGGCGACGTGCTGGCTAACGATCAGGTTGACATTGTTGTCAGACCTGGGACGATTCATGCCATCGTTGGCGAGAATGGTGCCGGTAAGTCGACGGCGATGCGCATCGCTTACGGCTTCTACACCGCTGACAGTGGCGAGATCCTCGTCGATGGCCAGGTGCGCGACATCAAGTCGCCTCACGATGCAATCGCCCTCGGCATCGGCATGGTCCACCAGCACTTCATGCTGGTCGAGACTATGACCGTCGCCGAGAACATCGTGCTTGGCGCCGAGCCCGGAAGCGCACTTGCCCTGGATCTGAAAAGTGCAGCATCGCAGATCAGACAACTCTCCGAAGAATTCAAACTCGCCGTCAATCCGAACGAACCAATCGAACACTTGTCAGTCGGCCAGCAACAGCGTGTCGAACTGTTGAAGGCACTTTATCGCCATGCGCGGCTCTTGATTCTCGATGAGCCCACTGCTGTCCTGACGCCGCTGGAGGTGGAAGAGTTCTTCGCAATTCTTCGCCGCATGCGCGAGCAAGGCAAGACGGTCATCATTATCACTCACAAACTTTCCGAAGTGCTCGCAATCTCCGATGAAGTCACGGTCATGCGCGACGGCAAAGTAGTTGGTCGCGTGCAAACGAAGGAAACAAATGCTGCGGAACTCGCGCGCTTGATGGTCGGGCGTGAAGTGTTGCTGCGTGTGGAAAAACCCGATGCGAAGGCCGGCAGGGCGCAACTGGAAATCAAAAATCTTTCGGTCACTGATATTGGCGGAGCGAAACGTGTTAGTGACGTATCGTTCGAGGTTCGCAGCGGTGAGATCGTCGGCATAGCGGGAGTGGAAGGCAACGGTCAGACAGAATTGATGGAGGCGCTGGCGGGGTTGACCGATCCGGCGCGCATTAGCGGAGAGATCAATTTCGAAGGCCGGACCCTCAATGCATTGGGCGCGCGCATCCGGCGCGAGCTGGGGATTGCTCACATACCTGAAGATCGGCATCGACGTGGACTGCTGCTCGAATTCAGTCTCGCAGAGAACTCGATACTTGGCGTGCATTACCGTCCGCCTATTGCTGCCTTGGCCGGCGGTATTTTCCTTGACGAGAATGCGATTCAGCGGCGGGCCGGAGAAATCATTCAGCGGTTTGACGTTCGCCCACCAAACGCCGCGCTTCCGGCGCGCTCTCTTTCCGGTGGTAACCAGCAGAAGTTGATTATTGGACGCGAGTATCACGTCGATCCAAAGTTGTTGCTGGTGTCGCAGCCTACGCGCGGCGTTGATATCGGCGCGATTGAGTTTATTCACCGGCAGTTAGTGAGTTTGCGCGACGACGGGTGTGCGATTTTGCTCGTCTCAGCCGAACTCGAGGAAGTGACGAGTCTTTCCGATCGCTTGCTGATCATTCATGACGGTCGAATCGCAGGCGAAGTAGATCCGAAAGTGGCGACGTTGGAGGAGATTGGCTTATTGATGACCAGGGGACATTAAAAGCTAACCACAGATGACACGGATTACTATCCGATCAATCCGTGTCATATGTGGATACTGTTTGAATATGACTAAACTCGCCCGCGACCTTCTGTTTCCGCTAATCGCCGTGTTGGCTGCGTTTGTTGTTGGCGGCATTCTCATATTGCTCGTGGGCGACAATCCGATCGTTGCTTATCGCTTACTCCTCGGCAGCGCGCTCTCCTGGCCCGACGGAATCGGTTACACGCTTTTTCACGCAACGCCATTGATCTTCACCGGGCTCGCAGTGCTCGTCGGGTTTCGTTGCGGCTTATTCAATATCGGCGCAGAAGGCCAACTCTACATCGGCGCATTCGCGACTGCATGGGTGGGAATCACCTTCGCCAATTTAACTTCCTGGCTCCTCATTCCGTTCTGTTTTGCCGCGGCAATACTCAGTGGCGCTTTCTGGGGAGCTATTCCAGGTGTACTGAAGGCGCGGTTCGGATCACACGAAGTCATCAACACGATCATGTTGAACTTCATTGCGGTCGCGCTCGTCAGTTACTTCACGCAGTATCACTATAAAGTTCCCGGCGATCCGATTTTACAAACGTCGACGATCGGCCAGGGCGCATACATCGCACGGCTCGGTAAGTTTGTTCCCGGTTTTCCTGAACGCATTCCTCTAAATATCGCGTTTCTGCTCGCTCTACTCTGCTGTCTACTCGTGTACGTATTTTTGTGGCGGACCAAGTGGGGTTACGAGATACGCGCCACCGGCAGTAATCCGTTTGCGGCCGAGTACGGTGGTATCTCGATTCGCAAACAGATCGTTTTAGCG
>JBKPJS010000019.1:0-1818 GCA_046730815.1 Acidobacteriota bacterium | reverse complement strand
GTACCCAGGTTGAGGCCGTAATCACGCAACGCCGTCTGCTGCTTCTCACTGGCGCCGCCGAGAATCGATCCAATCTCACAACTGGCGCTGAAAAGATACGCCGTCTTGCGTTTGAGCACGTCGAAGTACTGTGCCTCAGTCACGTCTGCATGGCCCAACAACGTCAACTGCAAAAGTTCTCCCTCGGTCATCTTTCGCGTGACGCTCGTCAGGATGTCAAGTACCGGCAACGATCTTTCGGCGAGGCTGGTCTCAAATGCAGACATGTAAAGCCAGTCCCCCATCAGCACAGCAGTCTCGTTTCCGTAAAGCGCATTGACTGTCGGCCGCTTGCGGCGCAAATCCGCCTTGTCGATGACATCGTCATGGACCAGGGTCGCCGTGTGTAGAAACTCCATGACTGTAGCCATGCGAATCGAGTTGTAACGCGAGCCGTCGCCACCGACCGCGTAGTTTGAAAGGATCGTCAGCGCGGGCCGAACACGTTTACCACCCGATGCGCGCAGGTACTCGCCCAGGTAGTCGATCACTTGCACGTTCGAACGCGCCTGGCGCTCGAATTCAAGCTCGACCTGCATGAGCTCGTTCGAGATGAGACTGAAGATCCGGCGGGCCGAAATCCTTGCCTCTTCATCCAGTGCGATTATGTGGCCTGACGTGGTCATGACAACTGCAGCGGTCTAGTTTGAGCGGTAGTTCGTAAACTGCATGTGAATGCCGAAGTCTTTGCTCTTCAGCTTCGCTATGATGTCCTGGAGCGTGTCGCGATCGCGGCCGGACACCCGGACGATATCACCCTGAATGGAAGCCTGCACCTTTGCTTTACTGTCCTTGATGAACTTAACGACCTCTTTGGCTTTCTCCTGCGGAATACCTTCCTGGATCTGTGCGCGTTGCCGGACCGTGCCGCCGGCGGCTGGTTCAATCTTGCCGTAACTAAACGCTTTCAGTGGCACACCGCGCCGCACGAGTTTCTGCTGCAGGATGTCGTTCATGTTGCGCAGGCGTGTTTCATCTTCCGCGCTTAGGACCAGTTCGTTTTTCTCGTGCACGACGTTGGCTGCGCTTCCTTTGAAATCAAAACGCTGGCGCACCTCCTTGAGAGTCTGGTTGAGAGCATTTGCGATCTCGGCGGAGTCAACCTCGGAGACGATATCAAAGGAATTCTGCTGAGCCATTGCACTGGAGAATACCACCAAAACGCCAGCATGTGAAACTTATCTCATGCTCGAAAGTTGACCACGAAGGCACAAATTACTTTGTTAAATTAATGGGCTTCGTGTCTTTTGTGGTTGGTCCAACGCGAAGAAGCGCCTGAAATTTTCACTCGTCACCCGACCTATTTCTTCAACATTGACTCCGTGAATCCCCGCGAGGCAACGAGCCACTTCAACAACGTATGCCGGCTCATTTCGTTTGCCGCGATACGGAATAGGACTTAGGTAAGGACAATCGGTCTCAATCAACAGACGCTCGAGCGGGACTTCCTTTGCAATCGCGCGTAGCTCATCAGCCTTCTTGAATGTAACGATGCCCGAAAAAGAGATCATGAACCCGAGCTCAATTGCTCGTTGCGCCAGTTCCATGCTGCCGCTGAAACAATGAAAAACTCCCCTGCGTTCCGCTCCGGCGTAATCGCTTTTGAGAATCTCGATTGTTTCAGACTCTGCCTCGCGCGTGTGAATCACCACCGGCAGATCGCACTCGCGCGCCGCCCGAAGCTGCCGCTTGAAAACCGCAACCTGCACGTCGCGCGGTGAGTTGTCGTAATGAAAATCAAGACCAATCTCACCCCACGCGATTACTCGTTCACTCTGC
>JBKPJS010000018.1:0-4669 GCA_046730815.1 Acidobacteriota bacterium | reverse complement strand
GAGTGCAAGAGCCGAATGCGCGCGGACAAACTGGAGGGATATTTCCCCGAAGGCGATCACCGGGCTGAGTTTGACGCGAATGCGCGACTGCGAGCGGGCCTGGTTAAGTGTGCTGAATGCGGCTCGACCAACCTGACGGACGAGCGCCATTTCAACATGATGTTTCGCACCATGCTGGGCGCCACGGCCGATGAGAACGATCCGGCTGCGCTCGCTTATTTACGTCCGGAAACGGCGCAGGGCATTTTCATCAACTTCCTCAACGTGCAAACGACCATGCGACGGAAGATTCCGTTTGGCATTGCGCAGGTTGGAAAATCCTTTCGCAACGAGATTACGCCCGGCAACTTCATTCTTCGGACGCGCGAGTTTGAGCAGATGGAGATGGAGTACTTCGTCAAACCTGACGCGGAACATTTGAAACTAGTCGACGAGTGGGTTGAACTCTACCTCGAATGGTTCAAGGGATTAGGAATCGACGCTGCCAATTTGCAGCTTCACGAAGTGCCGAAGGAAGAGCTGGCCCATTACTCGAAGCGCACGGTTGACATCATGTACCGTTACTTCCCGGAACGGCCGGAAGAAGAACGGCAGTGGGAAGAGTTGATGGGCATCGCTTACCGCACTGATTTTGATCTGCGCTCGCATTCAAGCAAGCCCACTGACGCGGAAGGCAATCGAATTAATCCTGACTCGACCGAGGACCTGTCTTATTTTGATGAAGCGACCAAACAGCGGTTTTATCCGCACGTCATTGAGCCGGCAGCAGGTGTGAATCGGACCGTGCTGGCGGTGCTGATGGATGCCTATTCCGAAAAGACCAACGACAAGGGCGAGACCAGAGTTATCTTGAAGCTTAGTCCACAACTCGCGCCCGTTAAAGCAGCGATCCTGCCGCTGGCGAAGAACAAACCCGAGATTGTCGGCATGGCCAAGGCGATCAAACGATCGCTGCAACCGGTGCTGCGAGCGGTTTACGACGACACGGGAGGAATCGGAAAGCTCTATGCGCGACAGGATGAGATTGGTACGCCTATGTGCGTCACCGTCGATCATCAGTCGCTTGAAGATGAAGCAGTCACGGTGCGTGACCGCGACACGTGGGAGCAGGAGAGAGTGAAGGTTTCGGACTTGGCGGAACACTTGCAGAAGCGTTTAAAGCCGTATCCGAATCCGTTGCCAGAGCCGGTCTGAGGGTTATGCCTGTTGTAAAGAAACGAAATCAACAAACAGAGACTCGGCTGTTACTCGAGTCGAGCGACCCGGTCGAGTTGCCGCCTGCTGCGATCGACGACGCTGCCGTCCTGGTCCAGTTTCAACAGTTCAAGCCTTTTATCCCGGAGTTGCTGGAAACACTCCGCGCGGGAACAATCGCCGAGCCGGTTCCGGTGATGCTCGACGGTTCTACTTTCGCCATTCACGGAGCGACGCGAACCTTTTGGGTCAAGCTCTGGCACAAAGCCGGAAGCGATCTAACGCAGATCGATCGTGCGCAGGTGATCAGTTGCTTGCCATCTACTCGCGGTGTTCAGGTGGTTGTGGAGTTGCCTGAAGAGGAGTAAGGAAAATATGTAGCCGCGGATTTAGGCCGATCACGCAGATCGATCTGCGTGAACCGGCGTAAATCTGCGGCTAAGATTTTTTGTTTATGACTGAAATACCGGAAAAAGTTACTGCACTTTCAAAAGCCATTCACGATGCGGGTGGTCGTGCGTTGCTCGTCGGCGGTTGTGTTCGCGACACGCTGATGGGCAGGCAGCCGAAGGACTGGGATCTTGAGGTTTATCAGTTGGACGCGGAACGCTTACGCGGAATCCTGGACCAGTTTGGTCCAGTCAGTGTTGTTGGCGAGGCGTTCACAGTTTACAAGCTGGGCCGGCACTTCGACGTTTGCATTCCTCGTCGCGAACGTAAATCGGGACGCGGCCACAAAGCTTTCGTGATCGAGGGCGATCCGGGAATGAGCGTGGCCGACGCGGCGCGCCGTCGTGACTTCACAATCAACGCGATACTTCAGGATCCGCTCACCGGCGAATTGATAGATCCATTTCAGGGGCGGCGAGATATCGAGCGACGGATCTTGCGCGCCGTCTCTGCCGAGACTTTTGCCGAAGATAGTTTGCGTGTGCTGCGGGCGGCCCAATTTGCTTCTCGTTTTCAGTTTGATATCGACCCGGGCACAGTCGAACTTTGCCGGACAATCGATCTCAGCGATCTTCCCGCGGAGCGAATCTGGGGAGAGCTGGAAAAGCTCTTGCTTCAATCGTCGCATCCCTCCGTCGGACTTGAATGGTTGCGTAAGCTCGGTGCGCTGGAAAAGTTGTTTCCCGAGATTCAGAGCTTGATCGGAGTACCGCAGGATCCGGAATGGCATCCGGAGGGCGACGTTTTTGTACATACGCAGCTCGCAGTCGACCGCGCGCGAGAGCTGATCGGGGATCTTGATTACCCACGGCAAATCACAGTAATGCTGGCCACGCTGGCGCATGATTTCGGGAAGCCGCCTACAACCCAGATGCTCGAGGGAAGGTTCCGCTCGCGTGGACACGAGGAAGCAGGTGTTCCGCCAACCGAGAGTTTTCTCAGCCGTATCAACGTGCACACGATCGATGGTTACAACGTTCGCGGCCAGGTGATAGCGCTCGTCCGGGAACACTTGAAGCCTGGTGAGTTTTATAAGAAGCGTGATGAAGTCGGCGATGGGGCGATTCGTCGTTTGGCACGGAGATGCGAGCCTGATCTTTTGTATCGAGTGGCAAAGGCCGACTCGTTGGGACGCAATGCTGAGTGGGTGCCGCGCGAGAAATGGTACGGAGCTGAAGCGCAGGAGTGGTTTCTCGAGCGTACTAAAGAGTTGGAAGTGCAGCAACGTCCGCCGCAGCCGTTGCTGTTGGGACGACATCTGCTGGAATTGGGAGTCGAGCCTGGGCCTGCGGTCGGCGAAATTACGCGTGCAGTTTACGAAATGCAGTTAGATGGGGGCGTGCGTACTCTCGACGAAGCAATTGCAGAAGCAAGAAAGCTTATCCACAGATTACACAGATGATATTAGTTATCTGCGTAATCTGTGGATGGATCGTTAATCTGCGGCTGTTGTTGCGTGACGCAGTGGATGGTTCCCATGCCCCAGACTAGCGGCTCGCAATTGATTGGTATTACTCGGCGATCGGGAAAGAGTTGTTCGAGCGTCTCGACCGCGCGAGCATCATTCGCATGACCGAAGATGGGAAGAAGCACGGTGTTGTTCGCGATGTAGAAGTTTGCGTAACTGGCCGGCAACCGATCGAGGTCGCGAGTGCTGGTGCTCGTACCGCCGACAACACCGGGCATCGGTAGGGTGACGATCTCAAACGGGCGACCGCTAGCGTCGGTCATCGATCGAAGTCGTGCGAGATTGTCTCGCAAAATTTCATAGTTTGGGTCCTCGGGATCGTCTTCGAGAGCGCCTACGATCACGTTCGGTGCGACGAAGCGTGCAATGTCGTCGATGTGGCCATCAGTGTCGTCGCCGACAATGCCTTCACCCAGCCACAAAACCTTTGTGATTCCCAGGTAGTCTTTCAAATACTGCTCAACTTCGTTTCGACTCAGTTGGGGATTGCGATTCGGATTCAGCAGGCACTGTTCCGTTGTTAGTACACAACCTGCTCCATTGACCTCGATTGATCCGCCTTCCATCACCACACCGGGTGAAAATCGTTGCATGCGCAGGACGTGCTCCAACTGGCGAGGCACACCGTCGTCCTGTTTCAGCTCTTCGTACTTGTTTCCCCAGGCATTGAATATCCAATCGTTGAAAGCCGGCTCACCATTTGGACCGATAAGAAAGTTTGGTCCATAGTCTCGAATCCACGAGTCAACAGTTTGGATCCGATGAAACCGAAGTCTCGCTGGAGCACCGCAACGCGCGCGGACTTTTTGCTCTGTTTCCTCGTCGTCAACGAGTAGGTCGACATACTCGTGCGCGGTAAGCGCGGAGATCATCTGGAGGTAGATCTCCTCGACCTGTGTAACTCGATCGGGCCAAGTTTCCGGATCTTTGGGCCAGGTCAACCAGGTTGAGTGGTGCGGATTCCACTCCGCAGGCATGCGGAAGCCGAGCGCCGCTGGTTTTTTTGTTTCTGGTTCAGCCATCGAGGGTTTGAGACCTGAGGGCCTTGAGCCGGAAGTACCGGTAGATGCCGACGAAGCTGATGAGGACCCAAAAGACCTCCATCAGCAAAGCGGAAAGATTGAAGTCGACGATGAGCGAAACGATGATCAAGCTTGCGCCTACCGCGTTGAGAACAGAGTAAGCAAGTGCGTCGCTGCGTAGTTTGTTCAACTGCAACATCAGGTAGGCGATCATCAGCAGGACCACGCCGATATTTCCGATGAGGTCCAAAGGGCCGTAGCTCATAAAGATCCACCAAAGCGGAAGCGGAGTCCGTCGTAAGCATCGATGCGGCGGTCGCGCAGGAAAGGCCAGTTTTGCCGCGTCTCTTCGATCTTCGAGAGATCACACTCGACTACCAGCACTTCCTCTTTGTCGGCCGCAGCTTTGGCAATGATCCTGCCGAATGGATCGGCGACGAACGACTGGCCCCAGAAAGTCAGTTTTCCCTCACTGCCGACGCGATTGACCACTACGACAAAAACTCCATTCGCGATCGCGTGACCACGTTGAATG
>JBKPJS010000017.1:0-4173 GCA_046730815.1 Acidobacteriota bacterium | reverse complement strand
GTTCCGTTCTTTCTCTGTGTGGAAATTGTCTTTCCAGAACTGCCTGGGATCGCGCGCACCTGGGCCCTCAGCTCTTTGCGTGATAGCCAGGCTGATCGAGTTGGTAAACGTTGGCAATGTGAAAAAACATTGCGAAACATTAAAACCATCCGCCGACCTTTCGTTCAGCTTGGTTTCTTTCAACGCCTCACCTTGAACTGACTCAATATCCTGGCTCGTCAGCATCGCGCAGGCATCTAACTTCGGTTTCAGCTGAGGTGAAGCGGCGGCCGTGATTCTCTGGTCAGGTGACGGAACTGCTGGGCTTGATGCCGGAGCGGGTGATCGGTGCTCGGTACGAAGAACGTCCGTATTGGTCGCCTTCTGACTCGTCTCAGATCTCGTGCAGCCAGTAACAACAAAAAGGGAGAGAAGAAGAACAAATAACCTCAGTTGCATAGTGGCTCCATCAAAGAGATAGTTTTGGAATGCGAGTCTGCAGTTGAGGATTCTGGCACGGACATTTTTACTCCGGCAACTCGATGGGAAACTCGGAGAACGAGCGCGCCATATTTTGAAATCTAATGCCGGGCACTTTATCAACTTCTACGGATGATGGGCGGCGGAGGCTTTAGAACCCTGATCTCGGATCGCCACAGGACCAGTGATTCTAAATCTCGCTGCGAGGAAAGGAAAAATGAGTAGACAAGTTCGCATCCTCGGCATCGCCGGCAGCCTCCGGCGCGAATCCTACAACCGCGCCGCCCTGCGCGCGGCGACGCAGCTCGTGCCCGAAGGCGCGACCATCGAAACGTTCGAGCTTGACGGCATTCCCGGCTTCAATCAAGACGAAGAGCAGAACCCACCCACTAAAGTTGTGGAACTGAAGAAGCGGATACGCGAGATTGATGCCATCCTCTTCGTGACGCCGGAGTACAACTATTCCATTCCAGGAGTCTTGAAGAATGCGATTGACTGGGCGTCGAGACCTTACGGTGACAGCGCGTGGAATGGCAAGCCGGCGGCAATCATGGGTGCTTCGATCGGAGCAATCGGGACGGCGCGCGCTCAATACCACCTGCGGCAGATGATGGTCTTCCTCAACATGTTCCCAGTCAATCAGCCGGAGGTGATGATCGCCAACGCTTCCGAGCGTTTCGATGCGGAGGGGAATCTAACGGATGATGCGACGAAAGAGTTCATCCGGCAGTTGCTTCAGAGTCTGGTGGAGTGGACCAGACGCATCAGCTAAACGCAGTAAGGCAGCGGGCTGAGTTACGAACTCCGCAACGGGAGTGATAACGAGCTCCTGGCATTCTTGGTGGATATGCGACTCGAGAAGCTTCATCCTCCGATTGACTTGGACCACGACCACGTTGTTGGACCACCCGACGCCGAGCTGATGCTTGTCGAGTACGGCAGTTACGCCTGCGTACACTGTCACGCGGTTCATGAGGTAATCGAACGTCTGCGGAGACGGTTCGGAGAGCGGATGCGGTACGTGTTTCGTCACCTTCCTATCGACGGTAACGAAAATGCGTTGCGTGCCTCTGAGTTGGCGGAGTACGCGGCGGAAACCACCAGGCGGTTCTGGGAAGTTCACCAGGCATTGATGAAGCGCGGGCCCGAGTTCTCGCCGGGCGACTTTGCACAGATCGCACGCGAGTTCAACTTGCCGAGCGGCGCGGCGCACGAGGCGGCGTTAACGGCGGCGCAGGAGCGGGTGCGCGAGGACGTGAAGAGCGCTCAGCGTAGCGGCGCACGAGTGACGCCGACCTTCTTTATAAACGGCCGCCGCTATGCGGGTGCGTGGGACGAAAGCTCGCTGGCCGATGCGATGCTCGCTCCACTGGGCCACCGGATCCAGGCTGCTGCGTTCCAGTTCGTTCGCTGGGGACCGTCATCGGGTCTGCTCCTGGGGCTGGCGACAGTGCTTGCATTACTGCTCAGCAACTTGCCCGTGGGATCGATGTTCCAGTCCTGGTGGGATACGAGACTCGGATTTCAGTGGGGCGGATCCACATTCGACCTGACACTGCTCGACTGGGTGAACCACGGGCTCTTGACAATCTTCTTCATCGTGGTCGGGCTTGAGATCAAGCGTGAGTTCACGGTCGGCCATCTCGCGAGCTTTCGATCAGGGGCGCTTCCAGTGGTTGCCGCATTGGGCGGCATCGTCCTCCCGGCGGTCATCTATGCCTTGATCGCGCCACCGCACCTGAGGCACGGGTGGGGGATTCCGATCGGGACTGACACGGCCTTTGCGGTCGCGCTGATCGTCTTGCTCGGCGACCGCGTGCCTATCGAGTTGCGCGTGTTCCTGACGGCGGCGGTAATCATCGACGACATCGTGGCGATCGTGGTCATCGCACTGTTCTACACCGGCGACATCGCAACGATTTATTTGATCGCGGGCGCCGTGGTCGTGGTGCTCCTCATCGTGCTCAACCGAATCGGTGTGTACAGCACGCTTCCATACGCGGTCTGCGGCATCGTCCTCTGGTTCTTCCTTCACGAAGCTGGATTGCATGCCACGCTGGCGGGCGTGATCCTTGCCGTGCTCATCCCCACGCGGCCCCCGGCGAACCTGAAAGCGCTACTGGCCCAGGCAGCGACGGTGATCCACGAGGAAGAGCTCCACAGGGGCGAAGCCATGCTGCCAGGACCGTCGGAGCCGGCACTTCGGGCGCTGGATACTATCCACGCCCGGATCGAGTCGCCGGCCGATAAGCTCCTTCGGTCCGTCGAACCGTGGTCCAGCTACGTGGTGTTACCGATCTTCGCATTGGCGAACGCCGGCGTCGCCTGGTCCAGTGACGTATTTCAGGAAAACGGACGAATGATGGGCGCGATCACGTTGGGACTGGTCGTAGGAAAGTCGATCGGCATCGTGATGGCCGCCTGGCTCGCGGTTCGGAGCGGCATCGCGGTGAAACCCGAAGCGTATTCGTGGCGACAGTTGATTGGCGCTGGGGCACTGGGTGGAATCGGTTTCACAATGTCGCTGTTCATTGCGGGGCTGGCATTCCCCAATGCCTCCGACTACGCCGCGGCTAAAATCGCAATTTTCATCGCGTCTCTGATCGCCGCTGTTTTGGGAACGATCATCCTCTATCCGCGCCGCCATGAAGAAACAGAGCAGGACGTAGCCGAGGAAACCGCGCCATTTGAGTTAGCGTGAGCGAGAGGAGGAATTAATGACAAATGAATTACGCGACGAGTTACCAACGTCCTCAATCGCCGAGGTTCTGGTCCATCTGCGGGAAACATCTGTATGGCAGGAACGTGTTTACAAAGATATCCACGCGAATCCAGAGCTGAGTTTTCAGGAAACCAAAACAGCCGCGCTCGCCGCATCGACACTCAAGGAATTCGGCTACGAAGTGCTCGAAGGGGTTGGTCGGACCGGAGTCGTCGGCATCCTTCGTAACGGTGGAGGCCAGACTGTGCTCGCGCGAGCTGACATGGACGCGCTCCCTGTGCGGGAAAAGACGGGACTGCCGTACGCCTCGACACTCACCGCCGTTGATGACGCAGGGAACACGGTCGGAGTCGCACATGCCTGCGGCCATGACGCGCATGTGACGTGTCTGTTAGGTGCAGCGGAACTGGTCGCGCGAGCTCCGCATTCATGGAGCGGGACTTTCATCGCGTTGTTCCAACCCGCGGAAGAGATCGCCGGCGGCGCGAAGGCGATGCTGGCCGACGGTTTGCGCGACCGTATACCTAAACCGGATGTCGCGTTCGCGCAGCACGTGCTGGCTTACCCCGCAGGAAAGATTGGCACGCAGTCGGGCCCGGTCCTCTCTGCCGGGGACAGCATTCGCATCACCCTGTACGGCAAGGGAGCGCATGGATCAATGCCCCACAACAGCGTGGACCCAGTGGTGCTGGCCGCACTGGTGGTGTTGCGCCTTCAAACAATTGTTTCGCGCGAGACGAAGCCTGGCGAGTTTGCGGTCCTGACTGTCGGCAGCAGTGTAGCCGGCTCGAAGAGCAACATCATTCCCGACCGCGCCGTGCTTTTGGCCAATTTGCGGACTTACGATATGGCCGTGCGCCGGCGGATGATCCACAGCATCGAGCGCATGATCAAAGCAGAGTGCGAGGCGTCCGGCTCACCGCGCCCGCCTGAATTCGAGTATTTCGATCAGTACCCGCTCAGTAACAACGACGTGGAAGTGACCGCAAGGA
>JBKPJS010000016.1:0-2256 GCA_046730815.1 Acidobacteriota bacterium | reverse complement strand
TCCTTCAAACAACTTTCTGAAAGCAGTGCCGCTGAGATCAGCTTCAGTCGCAGGCCATCTGGAAGTAGCAAAGTTGCTTATAGAGCGCGGCGCGAACGTCAACGCGCTTGGTGAAGGTGGAGAGACACCGCTTCACGAAGTCGCTGGTGTTGGTCGCATTGAATTTGCCAAGCTGCTTTTAGACCACGGCGCGAACATCAATGCGCGCGGTGATAGTGGGAAAACGCCGCTCACCGTAGCAATTGAAAATAAGAAAAATGAAATGGCGGAATTTCTTCGGAGCAAGGGCGGTGTCGAGTGAATTGGCTGATCCGAATCAAAGTGGTCAGCATAAAAGGATTAAAGTGGCTATTGCTGCACCGTGGTTTTCTTTCTAGTCTATGGCGCCCGGCATCGCTTCCTGAAATCGATTGAAACATGAGCGGCGGTCGGCCACGTAATCAATTCAGTTTGCCAGCGTCGTGGCAGAAAAAGCTAATGACAACTGACGTCATCTGGGTACGCCATTCATGGAACCTAAAAACGATTGATGTCACGTTGGAAGCTCCAGCGGGTTACATCTTTAATTCGACGTCATCAGATGAGGAACAAAAGATTGTTAAGGTCGTTATGTCGGCGTACGGTTCAGATCCAATCTGGCAACCGATAATGATGGACATTCAAAACAGAATGATTGAAAGGATAAGGACCACGTTTGCAACAGATGGTTCGGATTACCTCGTCGCGCGTAGCGGAGGAGAAATTGTGGCTGTCTCTGGCATAGCTAAAGAGCACTGGACCGATCAAAACCTGCTAACCGGCATCTGTGTTTTGCCCGGACATCAGCGGAAGGGGCTTGGCCGCTACTTATTGGGTTTGTCATTGACGAGGCTTAAAGAAATGGGCTTGCAAAAGGCGCAGGTGTATACCGAATCGGGCTCGCTGGCAGACAAGAAAATCTATCCGATCTTCGGCTCTCATCGCGAAGAGGGCGTTCGGTATCCAGGAGCAGGATAATGGAGCACAACGTATACTTTGAAGGAAAAGTCCAAAGCCTTGGTCTTAACACAGAAGGTGGATACGCTACCGTTGGAGTGATCACAACGGGTCAGTACACATTCTTGGCGGAATCAGAAGAGCGAGTCACGATCGTAAGCGGTCAGTTGCGTGTTAAATTGCCGGATGAAGACTGGAAGGTGGTTCGTAAGAATGAACAGTACATCGTACGCGCGAATTCTTCTTTCGCCATCGAAACAACCAGCGATGTAGCATACATTTGCTACTACAGGTGACGAGACTCGCGGATGATTTATTTCTATCTATTCTTATGCACTCCACTAAAAGCAGTGGCCGCTCCGAGACCTATATAAACCGTGCCGGCGAAGTAGCGTTGCGCCCTAACAAACTTCAAATTGCCCCGCAGCCAATTTCCTATGCTGCCTGATGCCAGAGCGTAAATAGAATCACTAAGGGTTCCAAGAAAGATAAGGATCGATCCAAGTAAGGCGACTTGTATTCCCACCGCTCCGCGAGTCGGATCGATGAACTGCGGCAGAAACGCGAAAAAAAACAAGGCTGTTTTGGGGTTAAGCACGTTGACGACAACGCCTTGGTAGAAAACTCGGCTCAGTTTCGCTCTGTGCACGTTTGTTTTCTCGATCTTGTCTTTTGATAACAGGGTGCGGATTCCCAGGTAAATCAGATAGGCCGCGCCAGCATACTTCACGACTTGAAAAGCCACAGCGGACGAGACCAACAGTGCTGAAATACCTAAGGCTGCGGCAATCATGTGGACCATTGTTCCAACTTGCACTCCCAAGCTCGAAACAAATCCCGCCAACCGTCCCTGTTGAATGCTGCGAGCGATGATATAAAGGGTATTCGGCCCCGGTATGAATACCATGATCGAAGCTACGGATATGAATAAGGTCAACGTTGACCAATCGAGGATGTTCTTCATCACCTTGATTCTGAGTCAATAATCATTCTACCGAGCCGTGCGTTTTCTTCAACATCTCCACCAAGAGACCTCCTAATTCTTCCAACCTGGCTTTCATTGTTTCGTCGATCATCTCTTCGTCATCACCAGCAAACTTTTCTTCGGCAAACGCTACGGCAATTTCCTGCGGCAGCACGTTGACGCTGACACTGGTGAGCACGCCGCGGAGATGCGAGAGTGACCGGACGCCCCCTAATGACCCGGGAGAGGAAGCCAACATCGCTGCAAACTTGCCGGCAAAGACTGCGCTGCGCGGATAGACGTCGCTAGGCCGAGAC
>JBKPJS010000015.1:0-2134 GCA_046730815.1 Acidobacteriota bacterium | reverse complement strand
GTCCAGGTTGCTGCGCTCAATCCCGCCGCTGCTCGTACAGCGTTCACAGCGGTCCGCAGTTCAGTGACGTGAACGGCTTTGATGAGCGTCGTGCCGGCGACCAGCGGGTCGTCCGTGAAGATGATCGTCGTAGCGATATCGGTATTACTGAAATCGGAATAGTTGCCGTTCGCGTCGACGGCGCGGACCCGATAGATGTAGGTGGTCGTGCTGCTCAACGAGCCGTCGGTAAAACTCAGCGAAGTCGTGTTTGAAAGGGTGGTGTACGGTCCGTTCTTGCTTGTAGCTCGCTGAATCTCATAGTGATCAATTGAGCCGGAACCCGCGCTCCAGCTTAGCGACACACTCGAAGTGGAGGCTGCCGTCGCGACGAGGTTGCTGGGCGCTCCGGGCGGCAATGCGTTGCTCGAGTTGACGTTGATGATCTGGGCCACCGAAGGCACGCCACTGCTGTTGAGAATGAAGAGCATGTAATGGCCCGGCGGAACTGAGTTCGAGCTCGAGGGGAGCGTGACGTTCAACCCGCCCATGCCCTGCGTGAACGACAGACGATTAAAACGCTGGTTCATGTTGCGCGTGTGAGTGACTGACCCAAGCGCGATGAGTGTGACGTCTGAGATATTCGCTGCGTCGGGTGTAGTCACAAAGATGGTCGAGCCCGGCCGAACACTTTTCGAAAGATGTGAATCAATGGTCGGGCGCGTAGCGGCGCCGCCGCCGGAAGTGAAGAGATAAGGCGGCGAAAAGATTTCCGCATTCTTGTATTCCGTGCCGGGACGGCCACCGCCGGCTGAAATAACTCGGCCATCAGGCAAGAGAATCGCGGTCGAGTGGTAGAGCCGCGGTGTTTGCGCACTCGCCATCGTGGTGAAATTTCCCGTAGACGGACTCCACATCTCTGACGACAGGAGCTGTCCCGCAGGTTCGTTACCAGCGTTAGTCGTACCACCGGTCACGAACACTTTGCCGTCCGGCAGGATCGTGGCGTTCATTTGCCGGCGTGCGCTAGCCATGTTGCCCACGCTGCTCCACGCCGGAGAACCCGCGTTGAGATCGATCACTTCAGCGGTGTTTACGACAGGATCACCGCCTCCCATGATTAACACCTTGCCCACGTCGTACATCACCGACGAACCGTATTCGCGGTTGCCACCGATGCGACTACCTACCGTGGTCCAGGCGCCAGTTCCTGACGTGTCCAGGTAACGAGTCGTTTGCGCTGGTCCAGAAACGAAAACTTTTCCGTTCGGCGCCAGATGCATCATGGGATATAAAGGCAAGCTAAGCGTGGCATTCGATAACGATCGCCAGCCGCCGCCCGAATTGGTTTGCCAGACTTCAGGAGTATCGGCGCCACCAGGATCAGCACCGGACACGACAGCGATCTCTCCGTTACCGACAGTTACCGCGCTTGGATACCAGCGACCTGCGGACATCGGCAGGTTCGTTTGTGTCCAGGTGTTAGTGGCCGAGTTGAAGATGAAAGCGTCGTTGATACCGTCGCCGTCTGATCCCGCGTGACCACCGGCAATGAGGAGACGTCCGTCAGGGAGAAAGGCATGGCCGCTACAGAACTCGTTTACGCTCGTATTATTTACTTGCGTGGTAGTGCCGGCGCCTACGTCCCAAACGTAAGCGACGGTCGAACCATTCAAACGCGTTCCATTCGTGTTGTAGTTTGGATTGTTGTCGTCCTGCCAGATAAGCACCTTGCCGTTGGGAAGCAGGCTCGTGTGAATAGCGACAATCGGAAGGGTGATCACGCTCGACCATTGCCCGACGGTCTCCGGCCCTGACTGGGGCACAGGTACAACCGCGGCGCTCTTATTGGGGTCGACTGGTGTTACTCCTGCCGAATGGGTGGCGGTGAGTAAACTGCTACAGATAAGAATCATCAGACACGATGCCAGGGCGACTACCTGAACAATTCTGTAAGAGGGAAAATGAGTAGAGCGCATATATTTGGTCTCCGTTTAGCCTTGTGAATTTTATTTCTTCACAGTAGGCGAATTTTCCGGCAACGTGCGATAGCGATGATGGACCAGGAACGAGCCCCCGGGATCGAAGTGTCGGCAGTGAGGATCTTGCGTTGAGCTTGAGCGCTGACGGGGCGTTAAACTTAACGCGAGGTCAT
>JBKPJS010000014.1:0-5720 GCA_046730815.1 Acidobacteriota bacterium | reverse complement strand
ATCCTCTGCATCGAGATCGGCATCTTTCTCACTGTCCTGCCCTGGTGGCCGCAAGGAATGTGGGGAATCAGCGATTGGGGCAACAACTATTTTCTGTTATATGCTGCCCGCAAGACAGGTATTCAGGGGCTGCAGGCAGTGGTTGCGTCGGGTTGGGTCCGGGGCGCCGTGAGCGGTGTCGGACTTTTGAATCTCGGAATCGCTTTTTGGGAAATCTTCCACTTCAAACAGACAGTCAGCGCCCTGCAAAACCAGACGAGTCCGAACAATGCCGCTCGACCTTCCACTACCGATCATCTACCCGATAACGAGCGGAACAACGACCGCCCAGACAACTCCCAATGATCCGCAATTCTTAAGCATCCTACGGTTGGTCGAAGCTGCTGTAGCCGCAGAGGTCCCTCTCTTCCAGATTCGTGAAAAGGCTTTACACGCGGGGGGTGTTTACGAACTCACGACTCGTGCTGCTGAAATTACGCGAGGCAGCAAGACACGATTGCTCGTCAATGATCGTTCCGACATTGCTCGCGCCGCCGGCGCGGACGGCGTGCATTTGACGACGCATTCGTTGCCGGCAGATGTAGTGCGAAAGATTTACGGTCCGGAGTTTTTGATTGGTGTTTCAACTCATTCGCCTCAATCGGCGTGTGAAGCTGCGAAAGCCGGAGCAGACTTTGTCGTATTTGGTCCGGTGTTTGAAACTGAATCGAAACGCGTCTTTGGTGCACCGCAGGGTTTAGAGAAACTTCGCGAAGTCACAAGTGAGCTGCACGGCTTTCCGGTAGTGGCGATTGGCGGGATCACGATCGACAATGTCGAGAAATGTTTCGCAGCAGGAGCGAGTGGCGTCGCAGCGATCAGATTGTTGAACGACACCACGAGCCTGAGATCAATTGTCGAAAGAGTGAGAAATGGATTCCGTTGCTAAATTACGGCCGGTTGTGCTCACGATCGCGGGGCTCGATCCATCCGGCGGCGCCGGGATTGTTGCCGATATCAAGACGATCGCGGCGCTCGGTTGTTTTCCCGCGGCGGCGTTGACGTCGATCACTTTTCAAAACACGACCGGGGTGTTTGGCGCTGAACATCAAACAGCCGCGACGCTGCGTGCGCAGGTCGAACCGATTGTTCAGGATCTGAATGTTGCCGCAGCGAAGACGGGGATGTTGCCGACTGCTGAGATAGTCGCCGAAGTCGCGCGACTCCTTGAAGAAGGAAACTTACCGGCGCCGGTAGTCGATCCCGTGGTGGTCGCGACTTCGGGAGACGTGTTGATTGACGACGAGGCTTTTCAAATTCTGAAAACGAGGCTGTTTCCGCTTGCTCAAATCGTTACCCCAAACATTCCTGAGGCGGAAAAGCTGGCCGGGTTTTCGATCGAAAACGAAGTAGACATGCGACGTGCGGCAGAAACGATTCAATCGCTGGGCGCGCGTGCGGTGCTTGTGAAAGGTGGGCATCGGGCGACAGCAGGTCAGGCCGTCGATGTTCTGTTGAGTGAGGACGGACGTTTCATTGAGTTTCGGAGTGAGTATATCGATGTCGGCGAGGTGCACGGCTCCGGCTGCACGCTCTCGGCCGCCATTGCTGCTGGTCTCGCAAAAGGATTAACTCTCGAAGACGCGGTTGGCTCCGCTAAAAACTACGTCACAGATGCAATTAAGACCGCCCCTCGCATCGGGCGTGGCGCTAGACCATTGTAAACCACGGATGACACAGATTTAATCCGGATGAAATCCGTGTCATCCGCGGCCCTATTCGATCGTTACCTTTTCCATCTTCACTTCGCTAACCGGCCGATCGTTACGATCGGTCTGGCTTGTCGCAATCGAATTCACCACGTCCTGGCCCTCAGTAACTCTCCCGAAGATCGTGTAACTCGGTGGCAGTGGGTAATCGACGTGCATGATGAAAAACTGTGATCCGTTCGTGTTTGGACCAGCATTAGCCATCGCCATCGTCCCTGCTTTGTAGCCCGTCTGATACACCGGCGACTTCGGATCGATCTCGTCATCGAAACGGCCGCCCCAAGCCGACTTGCCGCCACTACCTGTACCTGTCGGATCGCCGCCCTGAATCATGAAACCCTTGATCACGCGATGAAAGGTGATGCCGTCGTAATATCCGCGCTGGGCCAACGTAATAAAATTCTCTGTCGTCTTTGGTGCGTCCGATTCCAAAAGCTCGACTCGAATTGTCCCTTTGTTTGTTTCAATCACTGCCGTTCGATTTGCCATGTCCTCTCCTTACCGGTTGATTAACTGCGCCGGGTTCAAAATAAATTTTTCAATCGCCAGGGCCACACCGTCTTCGACGTTGGAGGTAGTCGGATGCAAGCCTGCAATCTCTCGCAATGAAAGCGGGGCATTCGCCATCACCACGCCCGTGCCCGCGAAGAGCAGCATCTCGAGATCGTTGTAATTGTCTCCGATAGCCATAATCTCGTCGCTGCTTGCTCCCAACTCGGCTGCTGCGGCCGCGACACCCGCGGCCTTTGACGCCGCCGGATTCACGATGTCTATAAGCGTGAAATCCTGTTCGAGATATTTAGTGCCGAGAACTTTTACCGTGTCGCCGAGTTCCGACTTGAGTATCTCTTCGAGTCTGTCCATCTCCTCGCAACCGCCTGAGAACGCGAGATGAATCGGCTCGTGGTTCAGGTAGGCTTCAAGTGAGTCAACTTGCCGCACTGCCTCTCGTCCGTCTTCGTCGCCATGGATTCGTCGCGCCCATGACAGGTACCGGTGAGCGGCTGTGTTTCCACCGCGAAGGTGATCGTAAACAAGCACACCCAAACCTTCGTGGTCGTCACTCAACAGCGCATCAGCACCTGCTTCACGGCCCACTTGCAGCGCCTGGCGCGCGGCGGCGAGCGGCAGAGGCAACACAGAAACAGTCTGAAGTGTCTCTGCGTGTTTAGTCAGGGCGCCGTTGTGAGAGATCAGCGGAACATCAAGGCCCAACTCCAAAGCTATGGGCCGTGAATCGCGAAAGCGGCGCCCGGTCACGAGCGCCACGCGCACACCTTGTTCGCGTGCGTTCTCAATTGCGCCCCGGTTGCGCTCAGAAATATGGCCGCGAGAATCGAGGAGTGTCCCGTCGAGATCCAGAGCCAGAAGACTTATCGCCATAAAGAGGAACAAGGTAAAGGAAGATGGTTGAGAACGCAAAACCAGCTTCTTCGCTTACCGATAGAGTAAAGGAGAACTTGGTCTGTTGTGACGACTTAAACATACTTTTAGAAAGTTTTAGGAGTAGCCTGCCAGGACAGTTCCCGAAGTATTTAGCAAATACACCGAAGAATCGTCCCCTCGTGAGGGAGTTCCTGAATAAGATCCGGCCTGATTCAGGTCGGATAGTTGTCTTTGGGATCTCCTCAAAGGGGCTTCATCCCACATGGGAAAAGTGCCAGGAGCGGTTGGAGTGCGGCATCCGTTCAAACGAAAAAGGGAGTAGAACTAATGAAGAAGACGATCAGTCTTATTGGGCTTGTGGTTATGATGTTGATGTTGTCCGGAGTAGCCAGAGCGGATCAACTCGCGTTTATCGCGACCCTGACCGGCTCGCAGGAAGTGCCGCCAACCGGTTCGGCAGGCATTGGCAGCGCATTGGTAACGCTGGACACTGTCACGAACCTGCTGACAGTCAACGTTTCATTCGCCGGTCTAGGAAGCCCTACAGTTGCTTCGCACATCCACTGCTGTGCACCGCCGGGAACAAATGCGATGGTCGCGACCGCTGTTCCGACATTTCCTGGGTTCCCGCTCGGCGTCACTACGGGTACTTACTTGATGACGTTTGACCTGACTCTTGCCTCCACCTACAACCCCGCCTTCATCACTGCACATGGCGGAACGGTCGCCGGGGCGCAAGCGGCCTTTATCACCGGGTTAACTAGCGGGCTAACCTACATCAATATCCATACTTCTCAGTTTCCCACCGGTGAGATTCGAGGGCAACTTAACGCTGTCCCTGAACCTGCCACCCTCCTGCTGTTAACTACAGGGCTCACCGGAGCGGGAGCACTGTGGAAGCGTCGCAAACGCAGGTGAGGAGTGCCGGCTTGATAAGCTCCCAAGTGCAGGAGGTTTGCTGCATCTATCGCAAACCTCTTGCACCAACCGTGTCCTTTGCAGCCTCGCTTTCTCACGCTGCCACGTTACCTCAAATTCTCACTTCTGGCGCATACTGACGGGCGTTCGCCCGAAATTACTCCGGACTCGAGGATTTCTACCCATGAATGTCACTCATCTTGAATGTGGCCTCTGCGGCCTGGAGCACGAGGCACGTCGGTTGCTCAACCTCTGTCGCGCCTGCGGTAAGCCTTTATTGGTTCGCTACGATTTAGAGCGCAGTAAAACGACTTTGACAAAGGAATCTCTGGTTGCTAGACGTCCGGATCTCTGGCGCTATCGCGAGGTGCTGCCCGTCGAAAACGACGAGAACATCATCTCGCTCGGCGAAGGTTGGACACCGCTGCTGCGAGCCAGAAGATTGGGCAAGCGCGTCAAGGTTCACGAGCTTTACATCAAAGACGAATCGCAGAACCCGACGCAGAGTTTTAAAGCACGCGGAATGACTGCAGCGGTTTCAATGGCCAAAGAATTGGGAGCTACGAAGCTTGCAGTTCCATCCGCGGGAAATGCGGCGGGCGCTCTGGCCGCTTACGCAGCGCGGGCCGGGCTCAAGTCGTTCATCTTCATGCCGCGCGACACGCCGCGAGCGAATGTGGTCGAGTGTGAGCAAACAGGCGCTCATGTGACACTGATGGATGGACTGATTACCGACTGCGGCGCAGAGGTGGCCCGGCGGAAGGAAGCTGAAGGTTGGTTTGACGTTTCCACGTTGAAAGAACCTTATCGCGTTGAAGGGAAGAAGACGCTCGGTTACGAGCTCGCCGAACAATTGAACTGGGAATTGCCGGACGTCATCATTTATCCAACGGGCGGCGGCACGGGTTTGATTGGAATGTGGAAAGCTTTCGCTGAGATGGAACAGATGGGTTGGATCGGAAGCAAGCGCCCGCGCATGGTGACAGTGCAAGCGGCCGGGTGCGCGCCAATCGTGCAGGCGTTTGAAGAAGGCAAACGTTTTGCTGACGAGTTTCCGAATGCTGCGACGACGGCTTCAGGTTTGCGCGTGCCGAAAGCGATTGGTGATTTTCTGATCCTTGATGCTTTGCGGGAGTCTGGTGGAACCGCGGTAGCGGTAACTGATGAAGAATTGATTGCCGCGACGCGAGAGATCGGCGCCACTGAAGGAATCTTCTGTGCGCCGGAAGGCGCGGCGTGCTTGCCTGCGTTACTACAGTTGATCGATTCAGGCGAAGTGAGATCGAACGATCGCGTTGTGTTATTCAACACCGGCTCAGGTGTGAAGTATATGGAATCATTTAACCACGGATAAAACGGATTGGATCCGGATTAAATCCGTGTTATCCGTGGCAAGTTTTGGAGGATTGAATGAAGTACGTTGGTGTTCTTGTTTTATTGCTGGCTACCGCGTTGGGCGTGTCTGCTCAGCAGCCTTCATCCCCATGGTTAACGGACTCAGAACGCGCGCGCTTCGAGGAACTCCGGCGCAGCGGTCTCGACGCGCTTTACAACATCGATTACGACAAAGCTCTCCGCGACTTCAAAGAGATCGTCCAGCTTTATCCAAACCATCCGGGCGGCTATCAATTGCTCGCTGCACGCCTCTGGATCAAGACGCTTTATGAG
>JBKPJS010000013.1:0-8418 GCA_046730815.1 Acidobacteriota bacterium | reverse complement strand
TGTTGGACGCGATGCGCGGATGCGGAGTGAAAAAGATCGTTTTTTCTTCGACGGCCGCGACGTATGGCGAGCCGGAATCCCAACCGATTTTCGAAAGTGCTCCCACCAACCCGACAAATACGTACGGCGAAACAAAACTCGCTTGTGAACGAGCGATGCACTGGTATGAGCAGGCCTACGGACTCCACTACGCTTCGCTGCGGTATTTCAACGCCGCGGGAGCGAGTGAAAAGTGCGGTGAAGATCACGATCCGGAGAGTCATATCATTCCGATAACGTTGCAGGCAGCCGCAGGCAAACGAACACACGTTGAGATTTATGGCGACGATTATCCTACCGCCGATGGAACGTGTATTCGCGACTACATTCACGTGATTGATCTGGCGCGAGCGCATATTCTGGCGCTCGACGTGTTGCATGAACGCAGTGCGATTTACAACCTCGGCTGCGGCGGCGATGGTTACAGTGTTCGCGATGTTATCGAGACGGCGCGGCGAGTGACGGGTAAGGAGATTCCGGTTCGGATGGGACCACGGCGTGCGGGCGATCCGGCGGTTTTGATCGCGAGCTCAGACAAGATCAAGAGTGAACTCGGCTGGCAGCCGCAGTTTCAGGATCTTGGATTGATCATTGAATCCGCGTGGCGCTGGATGCTCGCGCACCCTCAGGGATATTAGCCGGATGACACGGATTTTATCCGCATTCATACGCGTTCATCTGTGGCCTATAATATCGAACTCAAACTTAACCGTACCACTCACCCTGACCATTCCATGGAACGCTGACGTCGCCTTCACCTTATAGTCATCGCGATCGATACTGAACTCACCAACCGCACGCAGGTTGTCTCCGCTGAGCGTAACCACTGCCGGAATTGTTATTCGCCGGGTAACGCCGTGCAGCGTGAGATCGCCGTCGATCTTTACTTCATGACGATCTGCCGAGGAGTTCTTCACCGTGACGTTCGTGCTCTGAAAAACGATGTCAGGATATTGGTCTGGATGCAGCACAATGTCGTGGAGTTCTTTGTTGATGATTTGCTTCTGCGGCTCTGTAAAATCAGCTCCGGTTTCGTGCAGCGAGGCGGCCTTTACCACCAGGCGCAACGACGCAGGCGTGACTGTCCCCTCGGTAAGCTGGACCTGTCCTGAGAAGTCGCTGGCGGCGAGATGATGACTGTGGCCTTTGAACCAGAGAAGACCGCTCCGGTTCGCATGGGCCATGAACTTACTTTGGCTGGCATCGAGGTTATAGGTTACGGTGGCTGGCGCTCCCGGCAATAACGTGAGCACCGTTAGCAGCAGAGATATGATTATTGTTCGCATGGCAGGACTAATTTAGCAGCACTTCTGTGAAAGTTGCGTTGTAAAGTTCTTCAATTAGTTTTACGGTTTCAATGATGCCAAAAGGTGGAACCAAGGTGTCTGGCGTTAAACGAACGCGTCAAAAGGGGGGAACTGCCATTACGGTTGACGAGTTCCTCAGCCTGGTGCGTCCGAAGGGCGATCTCCTTCTCCAGGTCGAGCGCGAGCAGGTTTCGCTAACGAGTTTGGACCGTATTTACTGGCCTGACGAGAAGCTCACGAAATTTGATCTCCTCAGTTACTACTTAAAAGTCGCCGATTACATCATGCCGTACCTGCAAGACAGGCCGGCGATCCTGCAACGTTATCCACGCGGGATAAAAGCTCCGATGTTCTTCCAACAGGATCTCGACAGTGCGCCTGAATTCATCAAGACGGCGAGACTAACAAACCAGGAAGGACGGCAACTGGATTACGGAGTCTATTCGACGACCGCTTCGCTGCTTCACTTCGTCAATCTCGGAACCATCGAGCAACACCCGTGGCATTCGACGATTAAGCGACTCGATAAGCCCGACTGGGTCGCAATCGACCTGGATCCGAAGCGCGCGCCGTGGGAGAACGTCTTGCAAGTTGCGTTGATGGTGAAGGAAGTTGCGGATGAGATCGGGTTGCAGGCGTTCCCGAAAACTTCCGGATCTTCCGGTGTTCATATTTACGTGCCGCTAAAGCCCGCGAACGAGTACGACAAGGTGGCGGAGTTTGCGCGATTGTTTGCGAGCGAAGTTGCGAGGCGTGCGTCCAAGATCGCCACAATCGAAAGGACCATCGCGAAGCGAAAAAGCACGCAGGTTTACGTCGACTGGATGCAGAACGCGAGAGGAAAGAGTTTGGCAGCGGCGTTTACCGCGCGAGCAAAGCCGCATGCGTCCGTGTCGATGCCGTTGACGTGGAAACAGATCTCGCAGGGTGTGAAGATCGCGGACTTCACAATCACGAACGTGCCGGAGCTGTTAAAGGATAGGGATCCGTGGGCGAATTTTTTCGATGCTCGCCAGTCGCTGCGCCTAAAGTAGTAATCTTGACAAGATAATCATCGAGCGCTTATCCTTTTTACGCGTCATGAGCCAGAGCCTTTATCGCTATTATTACTATTACGGCCCGCTCTCCACTGGGAGGGACGGTCAGGCGATGGGCTGTCGGCGTGCGTTGACGATGTAGCACCTTAGACAAGTTTCCTAAGCCGGCCATCAATCCCAGGAGGATTGGTGGCCGGTTTTTTTATGCCCTGAACCGGAAGGTGACCAAAGTGATGACACAAACTGAATCTCAAACCTTACTGCGCGACCACGTCGACGTGCGCATAGTCGCCGCTAATGGCGACGACAACGTGCCGGATCGGAATACGATCGTGAAGCTCGATCCCGATCACCCCGGATTTCGTGATCACGAGTATCGTGCCCGGCGCAACGCCATCGCGCAGATCGCCATGACTTACGAACCCGGCTCGCCCATTCCCGCCGCTCCCTACACCGAACTGGAACATGGCGTTTGGCAAACGATCTGGAAAGCGCTTGGGCCTGCGCACCGCGAGCATGCCTGTCGTGAATATCTCGACTGCCTGGAACGTCTCGACTTTGATACCAAACGTATCCCCCAACTCGACGAAATCAGTCAAAAAGTCGAAGCGATCAGCGGTTTCAGACTCGAGCCGGTAGCAGGGCTCGTCGAGCCGCGTGTCTTCCTCGAGTCGCTGGCCCAAGGCGTCTTTCTTTCAACGCAGTATATTCGTCATCACTCCACGCCGTTGTACACGCCTGAGCCGGACGTGGCCCACGAGATAATCGGCCACGCCGTGACCCTCGCGAGCAAGCCCCTTGCGGAACTGAATCGCCTCTTTGGCGAAGCAGTGAAACGCACAACAAAACGGGACGATTTCGATCGTCTAGCACGTGTTTACTGGTTCACGATTGAATTTGGCGTGTTGCGTGAGGACGGCCGGCTCAAGGCTTATGGGACCGGCTTGTTGTCGTCTGCCGGCGAATTGGCGGAGATGCACAAGGCCGAGCTGCGGCCGTTAGACCTCGAAGTAGCAGCGAACCACAGCTTCGATCCAACTCACTATCAGTCGCTATTGTTTTGCGCTGATTCGTTCGCTGAAATGTATGCGATGCTCAAAGACTTTTTGCTGCGGTGGTAGTCCACATCCATTTAACCGCGGATGACACAGAGAAAAAATCCGGATTTTAAATCCGTGTTATCCGTGGTTCGGATTTAGCCAGCGCGCCTGTGTTTTCGGATGAGGCTTGCGGTTTTTGGATCGTGAGCATCCCGTAGGAGCGGATTTGCTAAGGAAATCTCGTGGCCTTAGGTCGCTTCCTGCGGCATCCCCATTGCTACAATCCTTTTTCCTCTCACTTTTGGAAAAGACGTCCAGCCATCTCAGGAGGTATTTATGCTAAGCAAAAGAATCGCACTGTTCTTCCCGTTCTTAATGCTCGTAGCCGCTCTCCTAGCGACTTCCTCAGCATTGGCCCAATCAACCGCCACCGTCCAGGGCACGGTTACAGATTCCAAAGGAGCCGTGCTGCCAAACGCGACTGTCATAGTCAAAAATAGAAGCACTTCTACTGAACGCACGACGCACACGGATACCGACGGTAATTATCAGGTGGCCGCCTTACCCGTCGGGCTTTACAGCATCGAGGTAAGAGTCGAAGGCTTTAAGACCCAGGTTGCCGATTCAGTGACTCTCGAGGTTGCCAAAACGGCGGTCCAGAATTTCCAAATGGATGTCGGCGCGATCTCCGAACAGGTGCTGGTCTCTTCCGACGTTCCTGTTATCGAGACTACAACCACTTCAGTCGGCACAGTCATCAACCAGCGAACAGTCCAGGAAATTCCACTCAACGGCCGTCACTTCGTCGATCTTGGCCTGCTAATTCCAGGTTCGGTAACACCACCCCAAAACGGTTTCCTGACCGCGCCGCTGCGTGGCCAGGGTTCATTTGCATTCAATACGGCCGGCGGTCGTGAAGACACAGTTAATTTCATGATCAATGGTGTCAACCTCAACGACATGGTCCAGAACCAGATCACTTTTCAGCCTTCGATAAACACGGTGCAGGAGTTCAAGGTCGATAATTCGACTTTTAGCGCCGAATATGGCCGAAATTCCGGCGCGATCGTTAACATCGCCACCAGTTCAGGCACCAACGATTACCACGGAGAGTTTTTCGAGTTCATCCGCAACGAAGTGCTCGATGCGCGTAACTTCTTCGACGCGCGCAAGCCGCCCTTCAAGCGAAATCAGTTTGGGTTCAACCTTGGCGGTCCGGTGAATCTGCCGCACTTCGGCGAGGGTGGCTCCGCGATTGGGTACAACGGGAAGAACAAAACCTTCTTTTTCTTCAGTTATGAAGGACTGCGACAGCGCCAGGGACTCACGCTCACCAGTAACGTGCTTACCCCTGCGCAACGTGCTTCGGTGACAAACGTAGCCGTTCTGAAGTTGTTGCCCTTGATTCCATTGGCTACGAGTGTTGATACTGTTCTCGTCAATGGTGTACCGACGCAGATAGCCAGGTTTGCAGGAGCAGGTACAGCACCCGTCGATATCGATCAGGCGACAGGCGACGTCAGTCACACCTTCAATGCCAACGATCGTCTTCACGGTTACTACGCGTTTCAGCGCGATAGGCGTGGTGAGCCAAACCTCCAGGGCAACACCATGCCTGGCTTTGGAGACACGCGACAGTCGCACCGGCAGATCTTCACTCTCAATGAAACACACATTTTTGGTCCAAATCTGACGAACGAAGCACGGTTGGGCTTCAATCGCATCAACATCACGTTCACGCCCAACTTGCAGGTGAATCCGCTCGATTTCAATATCAAAGAGGGACTCAATCAGCCCCTTGGCCTGCCGCAACTCAGCATTACGGGCTTTAACTTTAACCTCGGTGGCCCAGCGGGATTCCCGCAGGGACGCGCCGACACGACTCTTGTTGTTTCTGATACGCTCAACTATCTGAGAGGAAACCACTCATTCAAGTTTGGTGGTGAGGCAAGGCGTTTCTACAACAACAACTTTACCCTCGATACCGGCGCGTTCGCTTTCCCCAACGTAGCCAGTTTCATCAATGGAACCGCCAACTCGTTCGCTATCACTTTGGGTGATCGCTCGAGTGCGATCATTCAAAATGCGCTCGGCCTCTACGTTCAGGACAACTTCAAGGTGCGCCCAAATGTTACTCTCGAATTAGGGCTGCGCTACGACTGGAATATGACTCCCACCGAGCGGTACGATCGGTTTGTTGTTTTCGATCCGGCGACGCGTTCGCTGGTCCGCGTTGGTTCGGGCATTGATAAGGTCTATCACGAAAACAACAAGAACTTCCAACCGCGCCTCGGCATCGCCTGGGATCCATTCAAGGATGGGAAGACTTCCGTCCGTGCTGCCTACGCGATACTGGCCGATCAGCCCGTAACCAATGTGGTCACCCCGCTTACGTCCAATCCGCCGTTAGCGGATCCACGCAGTGTAACCACTGTTTTGCCCACCATACCTCTCACCGGCGCCGACACCGCCGGCGCCGCTGCACTGGCCCCCAACAACGTCGACCCGAATTTCGATAATGCTTACGTCCAGTCGTGGAACCTCAACCTCCAACGTGAAGTGGCCCGCGATCTCGCCGTGACTATCGGTTACTTCGGCACGAAGGGAACGCACCTGAGAATTTCGCGAAACATCAACCAGCCCATCAACGGTGTTAAGCCGTTTCCGACTGTCTCAGGTTCCAGTCCGTTTCGGCCCGGTGCCGCGTTGAACAACGTCGTGCAGATCGAGGGAACCGGAAATTCGAGTTACAACGCGCTCTGGCTGACTGCTACCAAGCGGCTCTCGCGAGGTTTCCAGTTCAACGCGTCGTACACGTTCTCGAAGTCGATCGATTACAACTCGCTAAACAGCCAGGGCGTGGTCGTGCAGGATAGTTACAACTTGCGCGGCAGTCGCGGTCTTTCGGATTTCGATGCACGACATCGCTTTGTATTCAGTGGACTCTACGAACTGCCGTTCCACGGAAATCAATTCGTCGAGGGCTGGCAACTCTCGTCGATCGTGCAGTCGCAGAGCGGGAATCCCGTAAATATCGTGGTTAATAATGCGGCGTTCACGGGCATAAACAATACTGTGAGGCCGGATGTGACCGGTCCGATTGCGATTCTCGGCAGTCCGAACCGCTGGTTTGATATTGCGCCGTTTGTGGTGCCGGTGGGACGCTTCGGAAATCTTGGCCGCAATGTAGTGATTGGACCAGGATTCAACAACACCGACTTCTCGGTGATTAAGCGAACGAAGTTGACTGAAACTCAGTTGATTGAGTTTCGCTGGGAAGTTTTTGACTTGTTCAATCACGCGAATTTTGGTCAGCCGGGACGTGTGGTAGGGACTGCGAACTTCGGTCAGATCACGAACACGCGGTTTGCGACAGGAGACTCGGGGTCTTCAAGGCAGATGCAGTTCGCTTTGAAGTACAAGTTCTAACAGGATTTTCAAGATGTTTCAGGATTTGCAGGATTCAATCTTGCAAATCCTGAAAATCCTGTAATCCTGTTAACCAGGTCGGTGATATTGTCGTTAGCCATGACTTGTATGTGCACATCCGCCAGTTGATAGGTAGGGCGGCGAAAACTGAACAGTGCTTGTGCCTGCTCTCTCGTTTTTCCCAGCGGACGATCCTCTTTGGAAGCTTCAATCCTGGCCCAACAGACTTCAAACGGCGCGTCCAACCAAACACTTAAATACCCCTGTTGACGGATCAGGTCGCGATTTGTTTCCTGAATCCACGCGCCGCCGCCAAGTGCAATTACACCTGCGGCATTAGCCTCCAGCAGCTCACGTAAAGCCTTCGATTCGATACTGCGAAACGCAGGCTCTCCGTCCTCGACAATGAGTTGCGGCGGAGATCTTCCTTCGAGTTCTGTAATACGTTCGTCAAGATCCACCATTTCAAAATTCAGTCGTCGCGCCAGTTCACGTGCGACCATCGTCTTTCCGCAACCCATAAAACCGGTAATTATTACTTTCATCTCACGACGACCGACTGAAGCAATCCAAAGAATTCCGGAAAGGAGATCTCAACGCATTCTGAACCGCTGATCTCCGTTTCGCCATCGGCGATCAAGGCCGCGACCGCAAACGCCATGGCGATCCGGTGGTCACGATGCGAGTCGATCAAGGCGCCGCGAAGTTGTGTCGGTCCGAAAACAGATAGACCATCGTCAAACTCCTCAACCTCCGCGCCCATCGCTCGTAGACTCAGGGCCGTCACGGAGAGCCGATCGCTTTCTTTCAGCCTGAGCTCGCCGGCATCACGAATGCGGATGCCACCGTCGATTTGCGAGCCTACGACAGCGAGCAACGGCAGCTCATCAATCAAGAATGGAATCATCGATCCGCTGAGCGTCCGTTCGTCATCTCCCGCGACTCTGGTAATACCGCCGCGCACGTCGATTGTTCCGTATGGCTCATTGCGCTCAGCTTGTAAATCGGTCGTGGAGATATCTGCGCCCCACGAACTCAGCACCGAAAGAAATGCTGAGCGAGTAGGATTCAAACCCACGGATTCAATTGTCAGCCTGGACTCCGGCAGGAGCATCGCCGCTGCAATGAAGTAAGCGGCTGAGGAGATATCGCCGGGGATCGTTATCGAACCGCCGGCAAAACGCGCTGGGCCGTCGAGTGCGACTGATAGGTCAACACTTGTTGTGACCGGAACACCAAAACCATTGAACAGCCGTTCGGTATGATCGCGCGTCGGCGACGGTTCAATCACCGTCGTTCGACCTTCAGCATTGAGTCCGGCAAACAGAATTGCGGATTTTACCTGGGCGCTGGCCACCGGAAGTTTGTACGTGATCGGAACCAGTTTTCGAGAGCCGCGAATCCTTAGCGGCGCCTTCCCGTCAGTAGCCTCAATCTTTGCTCCCATCAACTCGAGCGGTTCGATGATCCTTCGCATCGGACGAGAGCTCAGCGATTTATCCCCG
This sequence comes from Acidobacteriota bacterium, assembly GCA_046730815.1. Taxonomy (GTDB): domain Bacteria; phylum Acidobacteriota; class Blastocatellia; order Pyrinomonadales; family Pyrinomonadaceae; genus PSRF01. The sequence continues at coordinate 61 of JBKPJS010000013.1, read as the reverse complement.
ACAAGTTCGGCGGTTAGGTCGTGTCCAGCCAAAACGCCGGTGAGTATGCGTAAGGTTGAAC
>JBKPJS010000012.1:0-3267 GCA_046730815.1 Acidobacteriota bacterium | reverse complement strand
TCGACATTTCAAATCCAAACGGCTCGCTTCCTCGCCAGCCTTCAACTCCCGACAACGCCAAGGTCAATCCAGCTAAAGGCCGCTGTACACTGTCTGACAGTCAGCGAAGACCTGCGCTGATTGTTCCTGCTGAGTGAGCGCGATAAGATCTTCCACGCGCTGAAAGGTACCGGGCCTACAGGAGTATGCATGTCTAGTGAACAACCCAAGCTGAACAACAGCGAGGTCGACAATAACTCAACCTCCGGCGAGTCGAACACTGCGCCGCAACAAAACGTTATGGCTTCTCAACCAGCACCAGCAACCGACAAAAACGAAACCGATGAGTCCGACGAAACACGCGCCGGCGGCGACGTCGACTTTGGACAACTCCTCGATCAGTTTGAACAGGAACAGGCGACGCTTGAAGAAGGCGAAGTCGTTCGCGGCACTGTCGTGGGCTTGAGCGAACGCGGAGTCGTCATCGACTTTGGTTACAAGTCGGAAGGCATTGTTAACCCGGCCGAGTTCACTGAAAACGGTCGACTCACCGTCAAGGCCGGCGATGAAGTGGAAGTGCTGGTCAAGAGCATGGAAACTGCCGATGGACTTCCAGTTCTCTCGCGCGCGGACGCCGTGCGTATGAAGGCCTGGGACGATCTCGAGAAGGCGTACCGCGACGGCACCAACGTAAAAGGCCGCGTCATCGATCGCATCAAAGGTGGATTGCGAGTTGACATCGACGGCATTGCAGCGTTCCTGCCCGGCTCGCAAGTTGACGTTCGTCCAGTTAGAAACCTCGACAGCCTGCGCAATCAAATAATTGAAGCCAAAGTAATCAAGCTCAACCGCAAGCGGTCCAATGTCGTGTTGTCGCGCAAAGCTGTTATCGAACAGGAGAACACCGGGCGCAAAGATCAAACGCTACAGCAGATTGAAGAAGACATCGTCGTCGAGGGCCAGATCAAGAACCTCACGGACTACGGCGCGTTCGTCGATCTGGGAGGAGTCGACGGATTGCTGCACGTGACGGACATGTCGTGGGGCCGTTTACAAAATCCAAACGAGTTGTTTCACGTCGGTGACAACATTCAGGTCAAGGTTCTGAAATTCGATCGCGAGCGCGAGCGAGTGTCTCTCGGTTACAAACAACTGCTTCCTGATCCCTGGTCCAGCGTCGAAGAACGTTTTCCAGTGGGCACGAGAGTAAATGGCCGTGTGGCCAGCGTGGCTGACTACGGTGCGTTTGTCGAGCTCGAGAACGGCGTCGAAGGGCTGGTTCACGTTTCCGAGATGAGCTGGTCGAAACGCGTCAAGCATCCGAGCAAAGTGGTCAACCCTGGAGACATGGTTGAAGTCGAAGTGTTGAGCGTTGATCCAAGGGCGCGTCGCATCAGTCTCGGTATGAAGCAGGTGCAGGAGAATCCATGGCAAACGCTGCACGAGCGTTACCAGGTGGGCACGCGCGTTCACGGGCGTGTCAGAAACCTGACTGACTTTGGCGCGTTCATCGAGATCGAAGATGGAGTTGATGGACTAGTTCACGTGTCAGACATTTCGTGGTCGCGTCGCATCAAGCATCCCAGCGAGGTTCTGAAGAAGGGCCAGGAGATCGATGCGGTCATTACCAGTATCGACAGCGAGAATCGCCGGCTGTCGCTTTCAATCAAGGATCTCGAACCAAACGCCTGGGAGAAGTTCACTACCGAACACAAGCCGGGCGACGTAGTTCACGGGAAAGTCGCACGCTTTGCCAACTTCGGCGCATTCGTTGAACTGGACGACAATCTCGAAGGTCTCTGTCACATTTCCGAGCTTTCGGAAGAACGCGTTGCGAAGCCGGAGGACGTGGTGCAGCTAGGTCAGGAGATGGATTTTAAGATCCTGCGAATCGATCCTGAGACAAAGAAGATCGGTCTTTCGGCAAGGGCTGTCGGTAAGGATGAACCGATAGTTGACACGAAGATCTATTCGTCAGAGGCCGGCGGAGGAATGGCGTCGCTCGGTGAGCTGGCGGACTTTGGATTGAGTAAAGCCGAGAGCGGCGACGAATAATTCCACAATTTTAGCCACAGATTACACAGATCCGCTTTTGGAAATCCGTGTAATCCGTGGCTAAAGTCTTGCTCCACCTGTCGTTTTTCTGATAGTGTACGAGTCAACATAACCTCGCCATTATCAAGCAGTTAATTTCATCAATCGAGGTGATGCATGACAAAAGCAGAACTCGTCGAGGATGTCGCTCGAGCGGCTGAACTCACAAAAAAAGACGCCGAGCGTTTGGTCGAAATTGTCTTTGAAAGCATCATCGAAACCCTGAACCAGGGCGAGAAGATTGAGTTGCGTGGCTTTGGCAGTTTTCGTGTGAGAGAGCGCGGCGCGAGACGCGGGCGAAATCCCAAGACGGGAGATCCCGTGAGTATTCCCGCTAAACGTGTTCCTTACTTTAAACCAGGCAAAGAGCTGAAAGAACTCATTAACGACGACAATCCCGGCTCCCACACGACCACGACAAACACTTCCCGCATCGACGACACCCGTCAGCCGCCCATCCTTTAAGTTTCAACAACCGCGAGGTGCCTGAATGGAAAGATTGTGGAGTCCCTGGCGTGCCAGGTACATCGCTTCAGGCGCTGATTCGTACGGCCAACGTTGTGTGTTTTGCCAAATGGCGAGCGACCCTGAGCACGACGAAACTAATTTCGTACTCCACCGCGCTCAACACGGTTTCATCGTTCTGAATCTCTATCCTTACATTACCGGACACGTGCTCATCGTTCCTTACCTGCACACCAGCGAGTTTGATTCCGTGTCGAAGGAGATCACGGACGAGCTGATGGATCTGGCCAAGCGTTCGCAAACTGCGTTGCGTGAAGTTTATTCGCCCACAGGCTTTAACATGGGTATGAATCTTGGTAGCGCAGCCGGAGCCGGCATCGCGGACCACATGCACATCCATCTTCTTCCGCGCTGGTCCGGCGACACTAACTTCATGACGACCGTCGCGGAATCTCGCGTCCTCCCGGAAGACCTTCCCACAACCTACTCCAAACTCCGAGAAAACTTTAACCGCGGATGACACGGATCTAATCCGATTTTATCTGTGTAATCTGTGGTTAACGTTTGCCGGCTCTTCGTGGCAAGGCTTCGTCTTCGACTTCACCGCCGCGGCTGATGGGAACTTCAGACGGTTTGCTGTAACTGATCCCGCGTTCTTCGCTGTCGAGATTGCCGGCGGGTAACGTTGGCAGTGGTCCGGTCATGACCGGTGGGTTGTATCCCGGATAG
>JBKPJS010000011.1:0-4331 GCA_046730815.1 Acidobacteriota bacterium | reverse complement strand
GAAAGTTCAGATCTAACTCACGAAGATATGCCGGGACTTTACCAGGAAAGGCAACTTTGTGATGATTTAGACCACTTTTACGTAACCGACGCTGCTGAAAGATTTGCTAAAGTAGCCGAGAGATTTCTAGGATCTGCTCCTTCCATCCTTGAGGCCGTAGAGATTTGGGGACACGATGAGCTTCGCACGCACTGACGGACGCGCTCCCGACGAACTGCGTCCGGCACGAATTACGCCGGGCTTCCTTCCGTACGCGGAAGGTTCGGTGTTGATCGAGATGGGAAACACGCGCGTGGTCTGTGCCGCTTCACTCGAGGACCGAGTACCGCCATTCTTGAGGAGTTCGGGACAAGGTTGGTTAACTGCTGAATACGCGATGTTGCCGCGCGCAACCCAAACGCGGAGCTCGCGAGAGATTGGTCGCGGCGGACCGTCGGGCCGCACACACGAAATACAAAGACTCATCGGTCGCAGCCTGCGCGCAGTCGCAGATATGAAAGCACTGGGTGAACGCACAATCACCATCGACTGCGACGTCCTGCAAGCTGACGGCGGCACGCGTACAGCGGCGATAACCGGCGCCTACGTGGCATTCGCCTTAGCCAGTCACCAGTTGCTCAAGATCAACAAAATCTCGCGTCCGTTAATGACTAATCAGGTCGCCGCAATCAGTGTCGGCATTGTCGACAACACCCCGCTGCTGGATCTCAAGTATGACGAAGACTCGCGCGCCGAGGTTGATATGAATGTCGTGTGCACCGGCGATGGGCGGTTTATCGAACTTCAGGGAACGGCGGAACGCGAGCCTTTCAGCCGTGCGCTGATGGATGAGCTGGTGTCGCTGGGAACGCGTGGAATCGAAGCGCTGATTTGCATGCAGAAGGACGTTATTGCCCGGATGGAATAGTCCTATATTCCGATAGGACTTACGAGCAACGACCAGACTCACGAGGGGCATCTGACAGACTCGGGAGCTTTGGAGGAATAATGCGACGGATTCTAGTTTTTACTTTAGTTTTGATTGGTTTAATGACGCCGGTCGCGTTGGCGCAGCAACTCTACACGCATGATAAGATCGACTACAGTTTCGAGCTTCCATCCGCGACGTGGCGCACGATTCTGGAGCCCGACGCGGCGCACGAACATCCGGAGTTTGTTTACGGCGATCGGCTAGATGGCTTCCTCACGATTCGCAAAGAAGTGGTTGAGGCGGGCACCACCGCCTCAGAACTTGCGCGGCGTGACCAGGATCTCAAACTGAGGTTTTTGCCTGGCTTCGTTCAGGGTAAGGAAGAGCCATTCAACGGGCGGCTCGATGGCGTCACGATCTCTTATGAATTCGTCAGGACGGGCAAGCCAATGCTTGGCCGCACTTATTACTTGCAGGCCGACAACCGCACGATCTATGCATTGCGCTTTACTGGTTTGCGCGACAAGCTGAGTCGTATACGCAATCAAACCGATCTGATCGCTCGCACCTTCAAACTTAAGTAATGAAGCTGGCCCACGGACTAGCAATCAAGTCTTCGCTGATACACGGCAAAGGTTGCTTCGCCACAATCCCTTTCAAAAAAAGACGCAAGATTGCTGAATACACCGGTGAGAAGATCTCAAACGCGGAGGCTCGCCGTCGAGCGCATCGCAAAATGCTTCGTATTTGTGAAGTGAATAACCGTTGGAGTTTGGATGGTAGTCGCGGCGGCAATGGCACGCACTACATAAATCATTCGTGTATGCCGAATGCATTCATGCAGATCCTCTACGGCCACATTCTCTTCATTGCGCGACGAGACATCGAGCCCGGTGAAGAGATCACGATTGACTACGAATCAACCCTGCACTCCGACGACAAGCGTTGCATCTGCGGCACTTCCACATGCCGGGGAACAATCAATCGAGGATGAATCGCTTCATCTGTGTAATCTGTGGATTACAGTCTTGGCAGCGTGAAACTGAATTTCGATCCACGTCCTTCCTGTGAATCGAGATCAACACTGCCGCCATGCTGCTCGACAACTTCGCGCACAAACGATAGTCCCAAACCGGTCGATTCCTCATCTTTTTCCTGTCCTTCACGGACTACGCGATAGAACTTGTCCCAGACGCGCTCCTTTGCTTCCGCGGGAATACCGAAACCACGATCCTCGACACAAACGCGAACTGCCTCCGCCTCGAGCGCCGTCGAAACCGTGACCGTAGTTCGTTCCGGACTATATTTGATCGCGTTGTTCACGAGGTTCTTGACCGCCTGAGTGATAAGGCTTTTGTCTGCTGCAACTGGCGGAATGCGATGTGCGGGTTGCTCGATCAGACGAATGCGCTTCTTCTTCGCGACCGGTTGCAGCGAGGCGATTGTTTCGCGCACCACTTCGTCAAGACGCAGAGGGATCTTAAGAACTTCCTGCTTATCCTTGCGTTGCAACTGGGTCACGGAAAGAAATGTATTGATCATGCGCGACATGCGCTGCGACTCGTTCGCGATGATCGAGACAAATTCCCGCGCTTGCGCGGGAACTGTTTCATCCGCAGTCAATAATTCGGCGAAACCGTTGATGCTGGTGAGTGGCGTGCGAAGCTCGTGTGACATCAGCGAGATCATGTCGCTCTTCAGTTTTTCATACTCTTTGGTCGCCGTCAGATCTCGAACGTAAACAGTAATACCGATCGGATCGCCGTCGTGCTTATCGCGAATTAGTGCAATCCGAAGGTTGAGGATCTGGTTCTTGCGTTCGATGTTGAGTTCGCCTTCGTAATCAGCGCCACTCTGCAAGACACGTCTCACCGCGATCTCTGGTTCGTCAAAGACGCCGGCGCGGAAGCTGTTGAGTAAGTCAAACAGGTCCAGCGCTGAAACTTGTTCGATAGTGAGTCCGACAAAACTGAGAAGCTTGGGATTGACGAGCGCCAGTGTTCCATCGAGATAAGCAATCGCAACTCCATCGTCGATATGCGTGAGCGCACTCGCTTCGCATTGCTGCTCCACGGTTAATGCTTTGAGTACGTTTAGAGCATCGAGCTTTCGCTTGTTTCCACTTTGCGAAAAGTAACTGAGTGATTGGCTCCTCGTCGTGTTTTTAGAGAAGCTTTCTCGTTTCAGATTGCGCGCGAATTGTGAGCCGACCGCTTCCAGTAACGCAGTGTCTTCACCCGAGAACTGCGAAGCGAGGCGAATCAGCAGGACGCCCGCAGCTTCGCCTTCGTGAAGCAGCGGGACTGCAACGGTTGATGAAGTGACACCATCGTTTGTTTGGCTGACCAGTTTTCCAGTGATTGCGGCTCGTTGGCAAAGCTCGACGCCTTCGCGCCACACGGAGTTCCGCCGTGGGTCCTGCGCAGTCGGAGCGGGACCTTTGAATCGCACCACAGGTTCCAGATAGTCCGATTCGAGACAATGAAATACGACTGCTTCGTGCAAAGGCAGCACCGTATTCAAGAGTTTGAGACCACTCATTAGCCGAGCGTCTGCGCTGGTGCTCGAATCCTTACCGGCGCTCGGACAGTTAAGCAGCTTGCGAGTCAACTGGCGATCGATGGACCAGAGACGATTAACCTGGATAAGCAGCAGCGACAAACCGCCACTGAAGAGCAGCGGCATCAGCAAAGAGTCCATTCCGAAGAACTCGGAACCAAGCGTGCAGACGCCGGCGAGGGCAAAAATGCTGATGACGATCTGGCGCCACGAGCGGCGTAGTCCGAAGCGATTGACGGTGACACTCAACGCTACGGCATAGGCGATCAGACCCGCGGCCACGAGTGAAGAGTCGGGATTCGTAAGCCGGCAGTAAGCGTAGCCAACCAAGCCGGCAAAGATTCCGAGACTGGTTGCGGATAAATACGAGTTGAGGGTTCTCTTTCGAATCAAGCGAGATTAGGAAGGGCACGGAAAGGTACGGCACTGCGGCCGAAAGCTGGCAGTGATTATACAATGGCGGGCATTGTTTAATCTAGGTAGAGTTTAGGCGCCTTCTTGGAGTGCGGCGGCCTGACGCCGCTCAATGATGCGTAATCGAAGCCCACGCGCCAGGGCCGCCGCCTCCAAGGAGGCCGCTTAAAGGCTATTAAGAGCGTTGAGCACCGCCGGCAATTGGTCTGGAAAAACCGTGCGGAGGTCCAGCAGCACTTTTCCTTCAGAGATCCGGCTGATTATCGGCGGTGAAAACCGTCGAAGCTGGTGTTCGATCTCTTGAGCTGATCGTTCAGGATGAGTAACGGCGATCAGGGTTGTGGGCAACGTCGAGGTCGGTCCGGCGCCGCCACCAACAGTTGACTCGCCCCGTTCCAGTTCCACCTTAATGCCGGTGACCTGTCTCTTATACACATCTCCGAGCCCA
>JBKPJS010000010.1:0-8003 GCA_046730815.1 Acidobacteriota bacterium | reverse complement strand
GGAGTGGATTGGCGTTGAGACTCGGTGTTAACCGCTCTACGGAAGCTGCCGGTCGTTGCGCGAGGACAATGATGCCTTGCGGTGTTTTCGTGTAGGAGACTGATTCGAGCAACTTCTCACTCACGGATGCGACACGTTTCGAAACCCGCGACAACTCGCCGATCACTGCCGCAGCGCGTTCCTTGCGCAACAACTCCTCCGAAACAATGACCGCTTCAATCCTGAGATTCGAACGATACGCCTCGTCGCACAGACGCAGTCCTTCGATAAAGATCAGTTCCTCTATCTTTCCATCGCGAACGGCGCGCACCTGGCGGAGCAGGGAATTGTCGCGGCTAGTTATCTGCATTTGTAGAAAGCACGATTTCAGCCCAGATGGGCCAGTGATCGGAAACGTTCAAGGGTCGCGCGACTCCCCATCGTCCAATCTTCAGACCACGCGTGAAGATCCAGTCGGCGTGCATTCTGAGACCGGCGCCGCGCCACGTTGCTGTTCCAGTCGGAATCGGCGTCGTGTAACCACGCGCTTCGAGAAACTGTCGTGTGTCGAGACATTTTTGCCGCGACAGAGTGTTGAAGTCACCAAGGATAATCGTAGGTATATCTGCTCCATTAGCTTGCGCGGCGATCGCTTCGAGTTGGGCCAACTGCCCGTCGCTGGCGGCGTGTGGATCCACGTGCGCGTTGAAGAGTCTAATCTGATGTGGGCCAACCGAGATAGTTGCAGCGATTGCCAGGCGCGGACGCCAGGGACATTCCCGCCAGGGCAGATCGATCCGCGTAACGTCGCTCAAAGGCAAGCGACTCAAAAGCGCGACGCCCGTGTCGCCTTTATCGTGCAAGTCAATCGGCTCTTCAAAGTCGAGCCACCATTCCCGCTTGACTGGTGCGACGCCACGCGGAATTCCGGCGGGAGCGTGGGCAAAGTGCATTCCGAGTTGAGCCGCCAATTCCTGCGCGACGTGATGGCCACCGGTGCGGACGGTGCGTTTATCAGCTTCTTGCAGAGCAAGCACATCGACGCGCGGCATCAAGCTGCCCTCGGTGAAGGAACGGGCGGCGGTGGAGATCATTCGACCAACGTGTTGCGGGCGTCGAGCACGGCCCATTAACCGAAGTTTGCGACGCAGGCCGCCGGAGATCAGATAAGGGCCGCGCGCATAGCGGATGTTGTATGATGCGATAACGAGCTTGTCACTATTTGAGATGGGTGGCTGGTGGTTTGAGTTTTCTCCCAACTCGAGTTTTTCAGAGTCGGACAGAGGTGGAATAATCATGAGCGACGCGATTATAGCAGTTGTTGACGATATGTTTTTTGCGTCGAAGATTCGCGCGGTTGCAGAGGCCGTGGGCGTTGAGATCAGTTTTCCGCGAAGTCAAGAAGCGCTACTGGAAAAAGCGCGCGATACAAGGCCACGGTTGATACTTGTCGACCTGCACAACCAGAAACTCGATGCAGTGGCGCTGGCGAAGACTTTGAAGTCTGATGAGGGACTACGTGGAGTCCCGCTGGTTGGTTTCTTTTCGCACGTGCACACGGAGCTACGCCGAGATGCGTTAGCTGCGGGTTTCGATCAAGTACTTCCGCGCTCAGTATTTGCGAGCGACTTACCGAAAATATTAACCACAGATTCACACGGATGAATACAGATTTAAATCCGTCTTCATCCGTCTAATCCGTGGCCAATTACCCAACAGCAGCGGGCGCGATCACTTCGTGGATCGAGCGCACTTCGCTGACCAACTGATCATACTGGTCCAACGTCAGTGCCTGCGCGCCGTCCGAAAGCGCGTGCTCAGGCTGATCGTGAACTTCCACTATCAATCCATCGGCGCCCACTGCAACTCCCGCGCGTGCCAGTGGTGTCACCATAAAATTCCGTCCCGTGCCATGCGACGGATCGACAATCACCGGCAAATGTGAAATACGTCGCACCGCAGGAATAGCAGAGAGGTCCAACGTATTCCGTGTGTGCTGCGCGAATGTTCGAATTCCTCGTTCACAAAGAACGATTTGATAGTTGCCCTCGGCCATCACGTACTCTGCCGCGAGCAGCCATTCGTCGAGCGTGGCTGAAAGACCTCGCTTGAGCAGGATGGGCAGGCGAGCTTTGCCGGCTCGTCGCAGCAGGGAAAAATTTTGCATGTTGCGCGCGCCGATTTGGATCATGTCGCCGTAACGTTCGACCAGATCCACGCCGGCTTCGTCGAGGGCTTCAGTAACAATCTTTAGCCCATACGTCTCACGAACATCGGCAAGAATTCTCAATCCTTCTTCGCCCAGGCCCTGGAAAGCGTACGGTGAAGTCCGCGGTTTGTAGGCGCCGCCGCGGAAGAAGCGAGCGCCACTGCGCCTGACTGCTTCGGCGATCGCAAATGCCTGAGTGCGACTCTCAATCGCGCATGGACCAGCGATGATCGCCAGCTCGTCTCCGCCGATCGTTGCGTCGCCAACGCGCACGATCGTCTTTTCGGGTCGTAAATCGAGCGTGATCAGTTTGTAAGGCTTGCTGACGCGAATCGCTTCTGCGACGCCGGCGAGGTTTTCGAAGTGGGACGGGTCGACCGCGCCCTGGTTGCCGGTGATGCCGATGGCGGTGCGAGTGGCGCCGGGCATTGGGTGGCCTTTGAAACCCAACTGTTCGATCACGCGCAGGACAGACTCGATTTGACTGTCGGTCGCGTCAGACTTCATTACGATTAACATGGTCGTTTCTCCTTGGCCGCAAATTTATGCGGATGCCCGCAGATCAGATCTGCGTTATCTGCGAAATCTGCGGCTCACATTTGCTCCGGCACATTGATGCCCAGTATTGCGAGCGCCGTCGTCAATTGAGTCCTGATCACTTTCGTTACCGCGATCAGTACCGCTCGTCGCACCTCATCCTCCTCAGTAATTATCCGATGATCGTGGTAGAAACGGCTAAACGTGCGTGCGAGCGAGAAAGTGTACTTGGCAAGGTTAGCAGGCTCAGCAGAATTGCGACACTGCGCGATTACCTCGTCGAGCTGTTGAGAAAGCATCAACAGCGACCAGATCTCGGCGCCAGCGTCGCCCGACAACACCTCTGCCACTTTCGCTTGCAATGCACTGTCAGCAGCTACCCTTTCTAATAACGCATCGGCCGCGGCAACAGTTTCGTTGCCGAGCTTGCGGAAGATCGAGTTAGATCGCACTGCCGCATACTGGCAGTAAGGTCCTGTTTCACCTTCGAACGAAAGCGCTTCTTTGAAATCAAATGCGATGACGGTATTGCGGGTAAACTTCAACAGGAAGTAACGGAGCGCAGCAACTGCAACCTCATGCGCCGTTGCCTTCTTGTCAGCGTCTGAAAGATCCGGATTCCTTTTTTCGACTTCCGTGAGCGCTCCCGCTTCGAGTTGGTTAATCAGGTCATCGGCTTTGACGCCCAAACCCTTGCGCCCGCTCATCTCGATGTAAGGCCGCGAACGATCTTCGTCGCTCAGTTCGATGCCGAGTTCTTCGCAAGCGGCCGGCGACAGCGCCACCATTTCGTAGCTGAAGTGAATGCTTGCGTCTTCGCCGATTTCAGGCACAACAGCGGCAACGCCGCGAGCGACGATCTCCTGCGGATACGATTGCCGCGAGTCGATCACGTTATAGACAGTTATGCCGCCGCCAAACTGCGGGCGTTCAGGTCCAGGCTCGGTTTGAGTTACCCATAACAGATGCCCGTCGGGGTATTTCCGAAAAACTTTGTAATTAAAATCGAGACCTAGCTTGCCGAGCTTCCAGAGTTGATAGGCAATGTCTTTTCCGGTGTACGTGACAGTTCCATTTGAACGCACGATGATCTTGTCTGACTCGTGCTCGTCAGTACCTGTGTGCGATTCAAACGGCATGACCCAACAGCCCGCGTGACGACCCTCGCTTTCGTACCGAATGACGCCGGTGCTCTTCATTAGCTCGAAAGCACGCTCCCAGAAATGCAAATGGAGAATGTCTGACTCACGCGCGAGCAGATCGTAACGAATACCGAGACGCTCCATCGTGTCGAGGATGCATTCGACGTTTCGCGTCGCCACATAATCCGCCAGCTCCGCGATTTCGTTCCCGCCCTCTTCGAGCGCGTGTAGCACCTCATTGCGCAGCTTCGTCTTCTCGGGATTCATGGCGCCGCCCGCGTTTCCGTCGCGGTAGAAGACACCCACGCGTGTGTAGAGATCCCAGCAGTAGTAGTCGAAGGGATAGTCTTTGCCGAGCGACGCATCGAGAGTTTTGATCTGGTTCAGATCCATCTTCTCGAGATGCAGAAAACCGACGACGACGTCAGCCACCTGGACACCCGTGTTATCGATATAGTTTTGTACCTCGACGCGATCGCCGGCAGCTTTCAGTATGCGCACAAACGTGTCGCCCAGCACCGCGTTGCGCACGTGACCGATGTGCGCAGCCTTGTTGGGATTGATGCTGGTATGCTCGACCATCTTCTTCGGTCGCGCGTCCGTTTCCGCTGCGCTCGTTCGAGTTGGACCAGCAAACAAGTTCAGCAGCTTCGCGCGATCGAAGAACACGTTGATATAACCAGCGCCGGCAATCTCCACGCGCGACACTTCGTCAATGTCTTCGAGTTGGGGTTTGAGCTTCTCAGCGATCGCGCGCGGCGCTTGTTTCTCGCCGGTAGCTTGCTTGATAAGTTTTGCGAGTTCGAATGAGACGGGAAAGGCAAGGTCGCCGAGCTCGGCGCGCGGCGGTGCTTCGACGCTGAGTTGCTGGATTTCCACGCCGAACGTTTCGCACGCTGCGGAGCGAATTCGCTCTCTGAGCTTTTGTTGGAGATCTGTCAGCGTCATAGAGAAAAGCGCGGATTATAGCAAAGAATAGGTCTTATAGGACGTATAGGCCGTATAAGACCTATCTGTTACCATCGCCTCGACCATGCAAATTTCCTCAGAATTGCGAGAGCGCTTTGCTAGCGCTAATCGAGTGCTCGTGCTCACGGGCGCCGGCGTTTCCGCCGAGTCAGGAGTGCCGACGTTTCGCGGCGGAGGGAATACGGTGGTTTGGAAAGGAATGCCTTTCGATGTCATTTCGTCCGCAGGAATGGCCGAACGCGACCTGCCTGCCGTTTGGGAGTGGTTCGATTATCGTCGCAACGTTCTGGCCTGCCTCGCGCCGAATCCGGCGCATCTGGAGCTCGCGCGCTGGCAGGAACGCTTTGCCGAGTTTACGCTCGTTACGCAGAATGTAGACGGCCTGCATCAGAAAGCCGGCTCGCGCGACGTTGTGGAGCTTCATGGGAATATCTGGCGGGCAAAGTGCACGGGCTGTCGCTTCTCTCACGACATGTTGACGGAAGGCCAACGCCCGGATGCATGTTTGGAGTGCGGCAACTTGCTGAGGCCGGATGTGGTGTTGTTTGGGGAGATGTTGCCGCTGGGAGCATTTGAGTTTGCGGCTGAACGTGCTTCACGATGCGAGTTGTGTTTTGTGATTGGTACGTCCGGGCTGGTCTATCCTGCCGCTGGTATTCCTGAGATTGCGAAGGCCGCGGGCGCGTACGTTTGTGAAGTGAATCCGGAACGCACACCACTTTCCGATGTCTGTGATGAAGTAATCACCTGCAAAGCCGGCGAGGTCTTGCCGCTGTTTGTATCATGAAGACTCTTTACTTCGACTGTTTTGCCGGCGCAAGCGGCGACATGATTCTCGGCGCGATGGTTGCCGCGGGAGTTGATCCGAACTTCCTGCGGCAACAACTCGCGTTGCTTTCAGTCGGCGGCTTCAATATTGAGTTCGAGACAGTCAATCGATCCGGTCTGAGCGCGACCTACGCGCGAGTTGAAACAACGCCTGAGGACAAGCATCGTCATCTCGCCGACATTAAGCAGATCATAGATCAATCCGGTTTATCTGGATCAGTGAAACAGCGTGCGGTGCGGATCTTCACGCGTCTCGCAGAGGCCGAAGCTCGTGTACACAACGAACCAATTGATCACGTTCACTTTCACGAGGTCGGTGCTATTGATGCCATCGTCGACGTCGTGGGCGCTGCGATCTGTTTTGATTATCTGAAGATTGATCGTTTTGTGTGTTCGCCGCTGCATGTCGGCAGTGGCACGGTCCAAATGGCCCACGGCCGGTTCCCGATTCCGCCACCGGCTGTCGCCGAGTTGCTCAAAGGAGTGCCGTTTTATGCAACTGATCTCCAAGGCGAACTCTTGACGCCAACGGGCGCGGCGATCATCACGACCGTCTGCGACGAGTACGGACCAATTCCGCAAATGACTACCGAGAGCACGGGCTACGGCGCCGGCACACGCGAATATCCAGACTTTCCCAACGTGCTGCGCGTGTTTGTCGGCGAGACGGAAGCGAATCTTGCAACTGACGAGCGCCTGTGGATGATCGAGACCAACCTCGACGATGCATCACCGCAGATCATCGGTCACGTAATGGATCGCGTGCTCGAATCAGGCGCGCTCGACTGCTTCTTCACGCCGGTGCAAATGAAGAAGAATCGTCCCGGAGTGTTGCTGTCGGTGCTTTGCAGCCCGGAAGATAAAGAAGCCGTCATGAAGTTGTTGTTTATGGAAACGACGACACTCGGCGTGCGCAGTTATCAAGTCGGAAGACGTGCGTTGCAGCGAAGTGTGGTGCGGGTGGAAACGCAGTATGGACCGATAGATGTTAAAGTAGCGCATCTGGATGGACGCGTTGTGAACGAGATGCCGGAGTTTGAGCAGTGCCGGGAGGCCGCTGTGAAAGCGGACGTGCCTTTGAAGAGCGTTGAGGAGGCTGCTCGACTGGCATTCGCGAAAATACGGGAACACGGATGAACACAGAAAAAAACACGGATGTAGATCTTGAACTGATTGCGCGTGGAGTGCGGATGATCCTTGAAGGGATTGGAGAAGATCTGGAGCGTCCCGGCTTGCAGGAGACGCCGCAGCGCGTGGCCGAGATGTATGCGGAGTTGACTTCCGGTATGCGCGAAGATCCGGCGCAGCACGTGATCCCTTTGCCGGGTGACAAGCACGACGAGATGGTGATCGTGAAAGACATCAGCATCGCATCGTTATGCGAGCATCACCTCGCGCCGTTTGTGGGCCGGTGTCACATCGCTTACATCCCGAAGGGTGGACGCATTCTCGGCATTTCGAAACTTGCCCGCCTTGCCGAGACATTTTCACGCCGCTTGCAACTTCAGGAAAGGCTGACCACCGATATCGCGAATACACTTTTCGTGGGTCTTAAACCGCTCGGTGTGATGGTTGTGATTGAAGCTGAACACACGTGCATGACGTTGCGCGGAGTCAGGAAGGCTGACGCGAAGACGGTCACATCGGCGGTGCTGGGCGGCTTCCGTAGCGACCCGCGCACGCGCGCTGAAGCGATGGCCCTTATAAAAGGAAAGGCATGATTCAAGAGGCGGAGATTGCGTTGGCGATTGGGCAACATGTTTCGGACATGCCTGAGAAGCCGCATTTCAATCCGGGAGATGAGTTCGCGAAGAAGCCTTAGAGCAAAGCCATCCGCAGATTACACAGAAAAGAATCTGTGGATGGTCTTATGGTTATGAACACTTTCTACGTCACTACACCAATCTACTACGCCAACAGCCTGCCGCATCTTGGTCATCTCTACACCATGATCGTGGCCGACACGATCGCGCGCGCAAAGAGGCAGCGCGGTATTGAGACTTATTTCCTGACCGGCACCGACGAACATGGCATCAACATCGAGCGCGCCGCCGAGCGCGCCGGACGAACGCCAAAAGAACAAGCAGATTACGTCGTCAGTTATTACAAGAAGATGACGAGCGAGTTTGGTTTAGACACCCAACACGGCGGCTACGACATCTTCATGCGCACCACCTACCCTTTTCACTATCAGGGTGTAAGTGAGCTTTGGCGGAGAATCGCGAAGTCAAAGACTCCGAAAGGCAACGCGGCGATCTACAAAGGCCATTACGAGGGTTGGTTCTGCGCCGCCTGTGCGGAGTACAAAACAGAAGACGAGTATCAAAAAGTCGAAGATG
>JBKPJS010000009.1:0-4693 GCA_046730815.1 Acidobacteriota bacterium | reverse complement strand
GTCTCGACAAGAGTCTTGGTCCATTGACATTAAAAAAAGACAAATTAACGGCGGTGATTTGCGCGGGCGGGTATCGCTCGAGCGCCGCGGCGAGTTTGTTACAGAAACAGGGGTTCTCAAAGCTTCTCAATGTGGCTGGCGGGACTGGGGCATGGGTAAACGCCGGCTATCCCGTGGAACAATAGACAGGATTACAAGATTTTCAAGATTTGCAGGATTCTTGTTAATCTTGTTCATCCTGTTATGAAATTACTGATCGCGTTAGGCATCATCATCGTTGCGACCATTCATGGCTACGGCGCCGCGTGGCTCGCAATCTGGATGCTCTTCCATCCATACCAATCAGTCAAACTTTTCGGCCTCACGATCTGGCCCCAGGGAATGATCCCCCGTCATCGCGAGAAGCTGGCCCAATCGATCGGCAACGCTGTCGGCAACGAACTCGTTTCACAACAAACGGTGTTCGACGCGTTGTTCGAGACCAGCTTCTTTCAAGACAAGGTTGAAGACTTTGTTGGCAATTACACCAACGATCTCCTCGCACGCGTCTACCCATCCTTTCTTGATGCTGTGCCTTCGCAGGCGCGCGCGCCAATTCTCGACACGATCTCGGCCCTCCAGTATCGCCTTGCCGAATACATTGCTGACATGTTGAAGAGCGAGGAAACCGCGGAAGCCATCCAGCGCTTCGTCGATAAACAGGTAGACGACTTACTCGAACGTCGTCTCGGCGATATGGTGAGCGACAAATCACTCGATCGTGCGCTTAATTTCGTCGAAGAACGTTTACAACAACTCACAGCCACGGAAAGCTTCGAAACAAAGGTGCGCGAGTTTGTCTCCGGACGTCTGGATGAGTTATCACACAGCAGCGCAACGCTCGCGGAGACGTTCACGCCCGAAACAATCGCATTCATCAAAGACCGCATCGATCAACAGGTGCCTCCAATCGTTCATCACCTCGCGGAGATTGCTACCAGTCAAACAACCCGTAAACAGATCGGCGCGTTGATAAAACTCGAAGTGGACCAGTATTACGAACAGCTCTCGCTGTTCAAAAAAATCTTTATTTCTCGAGAACGCATCCACCGCGAAGTTGACGAACTGGTAAACAAGACTCTGCCTAAACGTGTCGAGGAGTACCTGCGCGGTCCGGCCTTCGAACAGGAGGCCGAGGATTTTCTGAATGCGACTATCGATAACGTGATGAAAAGGCCGCTTGACGAACTCATCGGCAATTTCGATCCCATCAGGTACGATGATCTGAAGTCGCAAATAAGCACTCGACTGATCGAGATTCTTCGCAGCGAAGCGCTATCAACGTCCGTGTCCATCCAGTTCTCAGACGTAATCGAGCGACTGCGCCCGCAAACACTCGGGTCCGTGATGGAGCAGCTTGATTCCAACTCAGCCACTCACGCGAAAGACCTTTTGACAAAGAGCCTGCTCAGCTTGCTTTCGCGCGACGACACGGCGCGCACCATCAACGCGATCTTGAGCGCGCAGATCGAACGCCTGTTGATAGCGCCCATTGGCCGGCTCGGCGATCATGTTTCCCAAAGCGCGATGGAACGCGCGAGTTCGGCGTTGGTAGAGCGGATTACACTCGCGGCCCGCGAACGTTTGCCGGTGGCGATAGCTGAGTTTGATGTCGGTGGACTGGTGCGGAAGAAGGTATCTGATTATCCTTTGGCAAAGCTCGAAGAGCTCGTGCTTTCCGTAGCCCAACACCATCTTAAAACTATCGAACTATTCGGCGCGGTGATTGGGTTTTTTATCGGCGTCGCTCAGGCAATCTATTTTTGGTTTACTTACCATCCTGGAAGATAATGCTCCACGAATGAAACGATTTCAGCCAAAAAGCCGTACTGGCTTAATCCGCGTTAATTCGTGAAACCCGCGGCTAGTCAAACCTGGAGGATTTCCAATGAGAAACCTGTTACTACTTTTGTTGCTCACGGTTTTGGCAGCGGGCTGTCATCACGGTATGCGCAGCGAGATTACGGGCTCAGGCAAGCGAGAGCTGCAAAAGCGTGAAGTCGGCTCGTTTACTTCAATCACAACCGAAGGAGCTTTCAACATCGAGATTACCTGTCAGAAGGATCTGGGACTCCAGGTCGAGGGCGACGATAACGTTCTCGACTATGTCACCTCTGACGTCAGCAACAATGTGCTGCGAATAAAGAACACTAAGGGCTACTCGGTGAGCGAACCCGTGAAGTTTAAGATCTCCGTGCCCAACCTCGAGGGTCTTTCGGTGAACGGCGCGGGAAGGATCGAGATCAAAGGAATGAACAACGAAAAGTTTGAGATCGATTCCAATGGAGCGCCATCGATTAGTGTGTCCGGCACGACTAAGGTTGTCGATATTGATACGAACGGCGCTGGAAAGATTGACACTCACAATCTTCACGCGACGCGAGCAGTTGTCGATAGCAAAGGTGTTTCGAGAATTGATCTCGACGTCGCCGAGCAATTGGACGTGACTGTCTCCGGTCCTTCCTCGGTCTACTACAAAGGTGATCCGGTTGTGAATAAGACTATTCACGGGCCCGGCAAGGTGGAGAAGCGGTCGAGTGAGGGCGCTTAAAAACCATCCGCAGATTAAACGCATGTTCATATAATCCGTGTAATCTGTGGACGGCTCTTTGCAGTTGACATTACACTCACTAGTGAATAACTATTTGCCATCAGCGAAAGGAGCTTACGTCCCCAATGACCTACGTAGTTGTTGAATTATGCGTAGATTGCAAGTACACCGACTGCGCAGCTGTTTGTCCTGTTGAAGCATTTCATGAGTTAACGGATCGTCTTTACATCAACGCCGACACCTGCATCGATTGCGATGCCTGTGTTCCCGAGTGTCCCGTAGAAGCAATTTTTGCCGATACTAACGTACCTGAGAACTACGCTCACTGGACCCAGATCAATATAGAAGAAGCTCCAAAGTATCCGATCATCAGTCAGAAGATTCCTGCCCTACACGGACCCAGCTGTACTGGCCCAGAAGAATGAAACTAACCACAAGGCACGAAGACACAAATGGATCCAAGTTTGTGTCTTAGTGTCTTGTGGTGGAGTAATGTATTGAAAGCAGTAGTCATCCTCATTCTCATCTTTTGCGCAACTGCCCACGCTCAGTCCGGCAGGCGCTCGAAAACAGTTCCGGCCCCGACTCCGACGCCTACACCCGAAGCAACACCTTCGCCGGCTCCCTCATTACCGCCGAGATCGCAAGTCACTGCGGAAAAGGACGAGGACTATCGCTGCACCGAAGACGGCACGCTCGCGCACCTGTTGGACCATGACCAGGCAGGCGGGTTCTCGCCGAAGGAAGTTGACGTGAAGGCCGAGGTCACAGCAAAGCCTGATCCCACTTACACACGCGAAGCTCGTCGCATGGGTATCCAGGGAGTCGTGGTTCTCAAAGTGCTGCTGCTGGCAGACGGAAAGCTCGATCGCGTGAGAGTCGTCAGGAGGCTTTCTTTTGGTTTGACGGAGAACGCCATTCGCGCTGCTTGCGGAATCAAATTCAAGCCGGCGATGAAGGCGGGGAAGCAGGTGTCTCAATGGGTCGAGCTTCAATACGCCTTCCGTCTCGCAAACTCCTCCATCTTCGGCCCGTAAAAGATCGGCCGCAGATTGTCGCAGGTAAATCCGCCGCTTAGATCCCACCCGTATCTTCACCGAGTTCTACAAATCAATTCCAACTAAGGAAGGTACTACCGTGAAAAGAGTATTCGTCATGGTGCTGCTTGCCGTGGCATCAATCACACTTGCGAGCCAACAGGCTCTAGCGCAGATGAATTCAATGGACGACAACCCGATGGTGGGCGGCGCTGCGATGTTCAAGTCGAAAGACATCGTCGACAATGCCGTCAACTCCGCGGATCACACAACGCTTGTAGCCGCGGTGAAAGCCGCGGGACTCGTGGAAACTTTGAAGAGTAAGGGCCCTTTCACCGTGTTTGCACCAGTCAACTCCGCATTCGATAAGCTCCCCGCGGGCACTGTCGATATGCTGCTGCGACCAGAGAACAAAGCGATGCTGACTAACATCCTGACGTATCACGTTCTCGCAGGCAGGTTCGACTCGAATGCAATCGCGAAAAAGATCAAGGCGGGTCATGGCAAAGCGTGGCTGAAAGCAGTCAATGGCGGGACGTTGACCGCGTGGATGGATGGCAATGCAATTGTTCTGACTGATGAAAAGGGCGGGCAGTCGAGGGTTACGATCGCCAACGTCTATCAATCAAACGGCGTGATTCACGTAGTCGACAGTGTTCTGTTGCCGAAGTAAAACCAATCGCAGATAAACGCAGATTACACAGTTCTGATCTGTGTAATCTGCGCAATCTGTGGCCTACTTCTGCTGACCTTCCGTTGCGGTGTTGCGGCGCGACCCGTTCAACTGTTTCATCAACTCTTCAACCGCGGCTTCGAGTTGGCGATCGCGTCCTGCGAGCGCGTCTTCCGGTTTGTTCTCGACGAGCAGATCCGGCTGCACGCCGTAGTTCTCCATGTTGGTGTGCTTCGCATCGGCGAGAAACACGCCCACACCCGGTGTCGGCGTTTTTCTCGCAGACGCGAAACACACGAACATGGAAAACTACGGCGTGCAACCTGACATACTTGTCGACAACAAACCCGAAGACGTACTGGCCGGACGCGATCGACAACTCGAAGCCGCGGT
>JBKPJS010000008.1:0-3162 GCA_046730815.1 Acidobacteriota bacterium | reverse complement strand
GTTTATGGGTCTTCGCCTTGAACGTACTCAGGGGCAACTCGGAAATAATCGCATCATCGGGTTCGGCATCGTGATCAGGCGGGATCCGGACTTCGAATTGTACTGGACCGATGTTCAAACGACGCAATTTCTTGAGTTTGGCGATTTGAACTGCGCTGGGTTTGGCGTGCTGCGTTAGCACAGGCTGCTCGACGTCATCTTGCTGAGATCCACCGGGCGCTACCGCTGTCTCTTGAGCAAGCCAGGGGAGTTCAACCGACGGTTCAGATTGCTTGATTTCACAGCTTTTCTCGAGCTTCACGACCGTCTGCGGCAGAGCTTCAGCCGGGGCAGGGGCAATCTTGTCGGACCACTGGGCGATTAGCTGGCTGGCGTCGAGCGACAACTGCTGAAGCTGGTTCAACTCCTTCATCGCGCTCGAAAAAGCTGCCAGTCCAACCACTAAAAGTAGAATTACGCGGTAGCCTATCTTTTCGCCCGTGTTGTTCATTCGCATGACCTCTAACTTTAAGGCCGAGAGCAGTCAGTTCTGAGTTAACTAGTTCCGACCACCCTCGGCCCTTCTGCGTTGCTCTATAGTCAAAACACCGACCTGTAGGAGCTTGTGGCAACAAATTCAGAACCGTCGCCCACCAAAGGCTTTACCTCAAAAGGATCACAACAAAGAAGCACAAAGGCACAAAAATCACCGCAAACCATTTTGTGCTTTTTGTGCTTCTTTGTGGCTGGAAGGGTTATGAGGCAAGGCAGTCAGATCTTCTTGATGCGGATGGTGCCGCCGAAAGACGCGACCGAGATCGTGGCGTCTCCCGACCCGCAGATCGCATTCACGCGCCGAAGCACATAAGGAACCGCCACTGGTCCCTGCCTCTCCACGATAACCGGAGCAACTATCGGCCCGCCCTTCTGTGGCGGTTGCGGTTTTGCTGCACGAGCAGGAGTTTTGGGCTTGGATTCGGGAGAAGGAGACCTGGGCTTAACGGCCGGCGGCGGCGGAGGCTCGTTGAGATAGGTCAGCTTAAAATCCGAAATTATGTTGTGCTTCTCTGAGACCTTAGCATTCAGTTGAAACGACGCATCGTGTGGCAGGGCAAGTACGACGTCACCCGTCACATTCGTGAATCCGTAATAACCGGACTTGGCCAGCGGCCCCGTCATAAGCACTGCGCCATTGACCGTCTTGGCCGTGACCTTCGGATTACTAACTCGTTCGAGATGAATATCGCCGCTAACCGTGCCGACTTCAAAAGTGTCTTCCTCTGTCGCAGGCCGGACGTTAACAACCTCGATGCCGCCACCGGCAGAGCTAAGATTGATGCGGCCACTCGAATCTTTCAGGTAGATACTGCCGCCGACGCTTCCCGCTTCAACGAGTTTCTTAATCCCTTCTATCGTGATATCGCCATTTTGGGAACCTGCGTAGGCGCCCGACACGCCTGTGATCATGATATCGCCATCACGCGTCTGGACTTGCACCGTTGCTCCTGCGGGCACATCCATTTCCACGTCGGCGATGGCCTGGCAATCAAGTTTTGAATGTGTGATCTTGCTTTTATCCAGCACCATTACATCAACGCGCGTCGCCGGCTTCGAACTATCTTTGGTGCGGTCAATCCGACGAAAGTCGATCTGCGCAGCATCGAGCGAACGCACGTGCACCTCATTCTTGTCCCAGCCACGGACTTCGAGTACGCCTGAGGCGACGCAAAGCGTGATGACGGCTTGCGGATCGAGGGGCATCGAGCGCTCGATCTTCTCACCGGGCTGTCGATCCTTCTTTTCGTCGTGAGCGAGGGTGGAACCTGCCAGGGCGATGATGAGGCCGGCTACCGCGGCAACTGCGAACAACTTCTTTGTCAACGTAAAAACCGGCCCTTTCAGTGTCCCCGACCTCCACCAAGACGCGCGTCAGCTATGGTGTTGAGGAGGTCCACTTTGCTTTGGTAAGCAGCAAACATGAAATCGGCCGCGTCGGGATCATTTGGATTACTCTTGGCAGCACTGCGAGTAGCAGCAATAGCGCGATCGACCACCGCGAGGTTGCGTTCGTACTCAACCTGGAGCGACGGTCGCATAGCCTTTTTATTTGAATTGATTGTGGTATCCAACCGGGCAATCGTTTGCAGATACGTGCGCTCACCCGGAAGCAGTTTCACTGGGGAAGGCGTCGGGGCTGCGGTTGTTCTTACAACTTTGACCGGATGATAAGCTACGAGAGTCGGTGTCTTTACCGGAGATGAAATTTTCACCGGTGGTATGGCTTGATCCTCAGGAACGGGCGCTGCCTTGGCGATTTGTTGTTGCTCAGGCGTTTTAGAATTCGTTGTAACAACGGCCGGTGGCTCAGAGGTGTTTCGCATCTTTACTACGCCGAGGATCGCGGCACACGCCAGCACCACGGCCAGACTCGCATAACCCAAAGTACGCTGTGTTCCGAAGTTGAGGAAACCCGCAAAGAACCCTGTCTTTTGTGTTGTTTGTGCGAAGGAGATCCGCTCACCCAACACCGCCGCGTCGATGCGTTGGCGCAGTTGTTCAGTTGGTACACTCAACTCAAACTCCGCCGCCAAAGCTGAGGTTAAAAGTGCTGACTCTTCTTCCAGTTCGCGCGCTGCCGCAGCACAGGTTACGCATGAAGCCAAATGAGACGTCACACTTTCCATCATGTCGATGGAAAGCTCGCCGTCGAAATAGCTTTGCAGCTTTGCCTCGTCCAAACACCTTGTCATCGTCTGCCTCCGATCTTGCCGTAAACCCTCGCAAACTCTTTTCGTCCGCGCGCCACCAAACTACCGACATTCGTCTCTTTGAGCGACAAACTGGTGGCGATCTCGCGATAAGAGAGCCCCTGCTGTTTGAGCAACAGGCAACTTCTCATCGGCTCTTTTATTTTTTCCAAAGCGCGGCGTGCTTCTTCGATTGCCAGGCGGCGTTCGTAGTCTTCTTCCGGCGCTTCGACAAAAAAGCCGTTTTCCGCGGTGCTCTTGTGATACTCGTTATCGCGAACCATCGAGCGGCTTTGTCCCCGCAAGGTGTTTCGCGCCACGTTAAGAGTCACGCGCAGAAGCCACGCCCGCAGTAAATCCTCGCCCGGCGTGGAGTTGAGATTGCGATAAAGTCTTAAAAACACTTCCTGCGTCACGTCTTCGGCCAGGGCCGAAT
>JBKPJS010000007.1:0-4617 GCA_046730815.1 Acidobacteriota bacterium | reverse complement strand
CTAGTAGACTCTCCCACTTTGTTACCCCGAATGATTGAAACCACTCAATGGAGCAAAGTGTGACGCAAAAAGCTGCGTTACCCGCGCCGTTAATTTCACTGGAACGGCTGGCGTGGAATTACTGGTGGAGTTGGGCCGCCGATGGCGAAAGTATCTTCCGCGATCTCGATCCTGAAATCTGGGAAGAGTGTGAGCACAACCCACGACAACTGCTGGCTAAGACCTCTGCGTACCGGCTTGCCGAGGCCGCCACGGATCCTGTTTACCTGGAACGCCTGAAGCGTATCGATGCGAGTTTTCACGCGTACATGGTGTCGGCTCCGCATATCCAATCGATAACGCCCGAACATCCAGTCGCTTATTTTTGTGCCGAGTTTGGCGTTCATTCTTCGTTACCGCTTTATTCCGGTGGCCTCGGCATACTCGCGGGCGATCATCTTAAGTCGGCGAGCGACCTTGGCTTACCGCTCGTCGCCATCGGCTTGCTCTATCGTTACGGTTACTTTCGGCAGCGACTGCGCAACGATGGTTGGCAGGAAGAACACTATGGCGAAACATTTCCTAACGAGCTCCCAATTCATCTGGTCAAGAACGACGATGACACACCACTCCGAATCGAGGTTTCGATTCGTGAGCGCAACGTGTTGGCCCAGGTATGGCGCGCCGATGTTGGACGAGTTCCGCTTTATCTTCTCGACACAAACATTCCTGAAAACGTCGAGACCGATCGCTGGGTGACCGGACATCTTTACGGTGGCGATCGCGAAACGCGAATCGTGCAGGAAATGTTGCTCGGCATTGGCGGTGTCAGACTGTTACGAAAACTCGGCGTGTCGCCGTACGTATTTCACCTGAACGAAGGTCACTCCGCGTTTCTCACCCTCGAACTCGCCCGCGAAGTAATTCAAACACAAAAACAGCTAATGTCTGCGGCGATTGAGATCGTAAAACGGCAATGTGTGTTTACAACACATACGCCGGTTGCGGCAGGGAACGATGAGTTCGAAGCTGCGCTCGTGACTCGTGCATTCGGGTCCGGATATTTGAGGGAGCTTGGTCTAAGTGAAGAAGAGTTTCTCGCGCTCGGCCGTGTAGGTCCGGCCAACAAGACCGAACGCTACGGACTAACGCCGCTCGCCATTCGCATGTGTCGTTCGACGAACGGCGTGAGCCGGAAACATGGAGAAGTTTCGCGCGCGCTCTGGCAAAAACTCTGGCCCGAGAAGAAAGTCGAAGAGATTCCGATCAGCCATGTCACTAACGGAGTTCACGCACCGACGTGGGTATCGCCGTTGTTGCGTTACCTGCTCGAGCAGCACGTTGGCGGAGACTGGGAAACAAAGCTTCGCAACGCGGACGTTTGGACCGAGGCGGTAGCGCGCATCCCTGATGAAGAATTTTGGAAAGCTCACGTGCGCTTGAAAGAGCGGCTCGTGGCGTTTATTCGGCAACGCTCGACCCAATCGCGAATCGCTGCCGGTGAACGAGCCGATTACATTGAAGCAGCGAATACGATGTTTGATCCTGCTACCTTGACGATTGGCTTCGCACGCCGCGTGGCTGGTTACAAGCGCTGGAACTTACTACTGACGGATCAGAAGCGCCTGTTGCGACTGATCAACAACGAAGAGCGTCCGATCCAGTTTGTGTTCGCTGGTAAAGCTCATCCTCAGGATGAAGGATCGAAGTTGGTCCTGCAACAACTGGCCCAATGGAAATACGATCCGGCTGTTAGGCAGCGGGTTGTGTTTCTCGAAGATTACGATCAGGAGATTGCGCGGCAGTTGGTCCAATCGGTTGACGTTTGGTTGAACGTTCCGCGCCGTCCACTCGAAGCTTCAGGCACGAGCGGAGAGAAGGTGGCAATCAACGGCGGTTTGAATCTTTCAATACTCGATGGCTGGTGGCTGGAAGGCTACGACGGAACAAATGGTTTTGCTATCGGCAATGGAGACGATACTTCGTCAGTTGCGGAGATGGATGCGGCCGACGCTGAGTCGTTGTATCGCACGCTCGAGCTGGAAGTGGTTCAAGTCTATTATCACCGCGATGACGATGGACTTCCTCACAACTGGATCGCGATGATGAAACGGGCGATTCAGACGCTCGCACCGAAGTACAACAGCGATCGAATGGTTGAAGACTATGCGGTCAAGATCTACTCCTCAGGCTAATAGCCGCGGATGAACGCGGATGAACGCAGATGAACGCAGATCATATCTGCGTTCATCCGCGTTCATCTGCGGCAAAGAATATGAAGGATGTGACTCAAACCTCACGATTTTCGTGGCCACTGTTTTGCATTCTGTTTGGCGCCACCGTCCTGGGCCTTCTTGCCGTTGTTCCGATGACCATCGAACTGGTCGGCGGAATGCTGGGCCAGGCACAACCGCCGCCAATTCCGCTTCCGTTAGTGATTTTGTTGGGTGCGATCCAGAATCTCGTTCTGCTTGCCCTGATCGTAGGTCTAGGCCTGAAACTCGGTGCAAAGCTGGGTCTTGGTCCTCAATTGACCAGGGCGTGGCTTGCAGGTTCGCTTAAGCGAGCTGACGTTTGGTCCACCGTGAGATCGGGGCTGCTTACCGGTTTGGCCGTCGGAGCAATATTACTTCCTGCTCTTCTCTTGCTGGCTTCGCGCCTCCCGAATCTTCCATTCGTGACCGCGGCGAGGGTTCCGCTTTGGAAGAGATTTCTTGTGTGCTTCTACGGAGGTATTAACGAGGAGGTTCTCGCGCGCCTGTTTCTTCTCTCACTATTTGCCTGGCTGTTCAGCCGCGGCTGGCGCAGGCCAGGAGATCCAGGCTTGTTTGCGTTCTGGACGGCGAACCTGATTGCCGCCGTGCTTTTTGGTCTTGGTCATCTGCCTTCCGTGTCTCTGGTGATGCCGATTACGCCGCTGGTTGTCGGCGCAGCGCTCTTGCTGAACGGGATAGGCGCGCTGGCTTTCGGCTGGCTTTATCGCAAATACAACCTCGAAGCCGCCATGGTTGCTCACTTTACTACCGATTTTATACTGTACGTGGTGGGTCCTTACTTTCTGTGAGATGAACTTCCCGCGTGTTAGACTTACACGACCCGGATGAAATACTGCACTGCCTGCAAAGCAAAATACGACGACAGCGTGAGCTTCTGTTCGATTGACGGGGAGGTGTTGGAAGCCGATCCCGCCTCGATCGTCAATACCGTGCTTGACGGGCAATATCAGATGGAAGCGCTGTTGGGCAAAGGCGGGATGGGAGCAGTCTATCGCGCGCGGCATATTCTGCTTGGCGATCGTGTCGCCATCAAAGTCCTTCCTCCGGAAGTCAGAACAAACGCTGAGTGGCTGCGAAGGTTCAGGCGCGAGGGTCAGGCCGCGCGTCGTTTTCGACATCCCAATTCGGTGACCGTTTACGATCTTCGCACCGCGGCCGACGGCACGATCTACATGGTGATGGAGTATGTCGAAGGACACACTCTCGATCACGAGCTCAAGACGCGGGGACGGTTTACTGCTGCCGACGCCTTTGAAATTCTCACACCGATCATGAGCGTGCTCGAAACCGCGCATTCGATGGGTGTCGTACATCGCGATCTAAAGCCCGAGAACATCATGGTGGGAACGCCTGCCGAAGGCGGAGAGCCGGTCGTTAAGCTGCTCGATCTAGGTATCGCAAAGATGCGGGAGATTGCCGGCGACAATGGAGGAAACACGGCGCTCACGATGGCAGGTCAGGTGCTCGGCACTCCTTATTACATGTCGCCGGAACAGTGGGGCGAGATTCCGCGCGATGGCAACAGTGAGATTGATGGACGCGCTGACATTTATAGTCTGGGCCTCGTCTTCTACGAAATGATTTCGGGGAGGCGCCCCTTTGCGGGTAACACGTTGCATGAACTGCGACGCGAGCATGTCACTACGAGGCCGCGACCGTTGCATGAAGTCGTTTCCGATGTGCCGCAAGGTTTCAGTGATGCGATTGAACGTGCTACAGCAAAGGACCGGGGTGATCGACAGGCAACAGCAGGTGCGCTTGCGAATGAGTTGCGTGCGGGATTGGCGACGTCGCCGAGTGCCGGCGGCCAGTCTGGATTGGCTGAAACGATTACGCTCAACCGAGAGCTTGAAACGAATTCCGACGTCAACGCGCCAACAGTACTTACGCTCGATCCATCTCCGACTGCTGCTCCTGCCGGGCGCGCGGTTGTCATAAACGATCCAACCGTTTATGAGCCGGCAAATCGTGAGCCTGACGTATCTGGTGCGACCGTAGCAGAATCCGCATCGATGGCGTCTAGCGTGACAGTTCCGCACGCCCCACAGCCAGCGCCTGCACTGCCGAAGATTGCAGTCGAGAAACCCGCTTCAAAAAGCAAAGCGGCACTGTTGATAGCCGCTGTAGTAACGATGGTACTTATTGTAGCCGTTGGTGCCGGAGGCTTTTGGCTTTGGAATCGTTCAAAGTCGACCACGACAGGAACTAATGAGCGAAACGCTCCGGTGGCAGTCGTCAACGCTCCAACCGAGATCAGTCGCTACTGGCTTGAACTCGAGCCGAGAGCTTCCGGTGCGCAGACGACGAGAGTCGCGGGTCTGGTGCCACTTGCTTCGGGTCAGTCGTTCCAGTTTCACTTCGC
>JBKPJS010000006.1:0-6502 GCA_046730815.1 Acidobacteriota bacterium | reverse complement strand
GCTCAAACCTCCGCAAACTTCTTCGAGGTGTTCGGAGTTGGACCACAATATGGTCGATTGTTTCTTCCACAAGACGAACAAGCCGGTCATGAACCGGTATGTGTACTGAGCCATGCGCTGTGGGTGAGACGGTTCGGCAGCGATCCAGGAATCATTGGAAAGCCAATAACGCTTGATGGCGGTAACTACACGGTCATTGGTATTGCTCCACCCGGCTTTCAGTATCCAAACAAGACAGAGGTCTGGTTGCCTCCGTTAAGACTTGTTCCCGAGTTGTATGCGCAAACGGATCCCACGCAGAACCGCGGCATGGGCTACCTGGCAGCAGTCGCACTATTGAAGCCCGGTGTGTCTGTGGCTCAGGCTGCAAGTGAGATGGAAACGATCACCACTCGTTTGCGAAAACAGTATCCCGAAACAAACAATCGCCGCTTCAATCGCGTTGTTTCCCTGCAGGATCATCTCATCGGCAATAACAGCACAATGTTGTTGCTGCTCTTCGGGGCCGTGATGTTTGTGCTGCTGATCGCATGTGCGAATGTCGCCAACCTTTTGCTTGCCAGCGCTTCGGCGCGACACAAAGAGATCGCCATTCGTACGGCATTGGGCGCATCGCGGAAAAGGATTGTGCAGCAACTGCTGACCGAGAGCGCGATGCTCGCACTTGCCGGCGGAGCTTTAGGGTTGCTGCTCTCGTTTTGGGGGATCGCGCTCATCACCAGATTGCTTCCGGCAGACTTTCCGCGCCTCAATGAGATTCATGTTGACTGGCGCGTGCTGGTCTTTACACTCGCTGCTTCTCTGCTGACGGGTTTTCTTTTCGGTCTCGCCCCCGCGTTAAATCTCTCAAAAAGCGATGTTCAGGAAGCCATGAAAGAGAGCGGGCGCGGTACCGCGGGAGGTGTTAGAAGTAGTCGCCTGCGGCATGCGTTGATCGTTACTGAAGTCGCGTTGTCTGTCGTGTTGCTGGCGGGTGCGGGCTTGTTGTTCCGGAGTTTCCTGCAATTGCAGTCGGTTAACGCAGGATTCACTCCGCAACAAGTATTGACTGCCCGGCTGACTCCTTCCGGAACTGACTTCCGCACCGATGCTGACTTCGTGACTTTTTACGACAACGTGTTGCAGCGGCTTCGTGAAGTTCCAGGCGTTCAATACGCGGGCATCATCAATACCCTGCCACTGAGCAAAGGACCAACCACTGGATTCAGAGTTGAAGGACGTCCCATCCTTCCGCGGGACCAGTGGAGTCCGACAGCCTTCCGAGCTGTTAGCACCGACTATTTCCGCGCCATGGGTATTCCAGTAACGCACGGGCGCGCCTTTACTGATCGTGACAGCGAGGGTGCACCAGGGGTGTTGCTTGTAAATCAAGCGCTTGCCGATCGCGATTTTCCGGGTGAATCCGCGGTGGGAAAACGAGTTAGCTTTGGCCGTCCGAGCAATAACGAGCAGCCTGTTTGGTTTGAGATCGTGGGCATAACAGCCGACGTGAGAAGTCTTGAGCTGCGAGAAGAGCCTAAGCCTGAAGTTTATTTCTCGGCACGCCAGAATCCGTTCATCAACATGTCCCTCGTCATTCGCTCGACTGTCGAGCCCACAACCCTGGCAGCGTCAGTGCGGCAGGTTGTGAGTGAAGTGAACAAATCTGTGCCCGTGGCAGACATCCAGACAATGGAGCACATCGTTAGCGAGTCAGTGACGCAGCCGCGCTTCAACTTATTTCTACTCGGACTCTTCAGCTTCATCGCGCTCTTGTTGTCGGCAGCGGGAATTTACGGAGTTACTGCCTACACCGTGGTCCAACGGACGCATGAGCTGGGCATTCGTCTCGCGCTTGGCGCCCAGGTTGGAGACGTGCTGAAGATGATTTTGGGGCAGGGCATGGCGGTGATTGGTGTTGGGCTGGTGCTTGGTTTGGTGTCGGCGTTTGCGTTGATGCGTTTATTGAGAAGTTTGCTGTTCGGTGTTGGTGAAAACGATCCGTTGACATTCGCAGCGATCACTTTGGTTCTGTTGCTGGTGGCGCTGCTTGCTTGTTACATCCCTGCGCGCCGCGCAACTAAGGTCGATCCTTTGATCGCGCTCAGGTACGAATGAAAGGCCATCCACAGATTACACAGAAAAAGAATCTGTGAAATCTGTGGATGGATCGATCGTCATGGACTCCATAATCAAAGACATCCGTTTTGGCCTGCGATCGTTGTTGAAGAGACCTGGGTTCACCGCGATTGCCGTCATTACTCTCGCGCTGGGAATTGGGGCCAACTCCGCGATCTTCAGCGTTGTCAATGCAGTCCTCCTGCGGCCTCTGCCCTTCAAAGATCCCAATCGAATGATGGTCGTATGGGAAAGGCGCGCTAATTCAGGCCGTGCAAACTTGCCCCTCTCAGGTCATGAATACGCGGCCTTCAAAGAGCGCGCGACGTCGTTCGAAGCGCTGACGCTCATTCAACCAAACGGATTCAATCTCACCGGCAGGGGCGATCCGTTGATGGTCGATGTAGGCGAAGTCTCGACTGAGTACTTCTCGGTTGTCGGTGTGCGTCCACTGTTGGGCCGCACTTTTGCGCCGGGAGAGGACCAGGGAGGCGGCGCTAAAGTCGTTGTGATGGGCCATAAGCTTTGGTCCCAACGCTTCGGATCGGATCCCAACGTCCTGAATCAAACTGTTCGACTCAACGATCAGAGTTACACGGTAATCGGCGTCATGCCCGTGCTGGAGTTGGTGCCTGACGTGCTCGTGCCGATCGATCTGCGCGGCGAGTTGCGCAAGGTCGGGAAGCACAGTCATCAGATCATGGGCCGGCTCAAACCGGGCATCACGTTGGAGCAGGCCGAGGCTGAGCTGGCTCACGTGGCGCAGCAAGTCGAAAAAGAATTTCCCGATGCCAATCGTGGGCATGGCGTACAGCTCGTAGCGCTTCATCAGGAAGTCACCGGTGACGCACGGCTTCCTTTGCTCACATTGTTCGGAGCAGTTGGCTTCGTGCTGCTGATCGCTTGCGCCAACGTCGCGAATCTTTTGTTGAGTCGAGCCGCGTCGCGACAGAGAGAGATGGCGATTAGGACTGCGCTCGGCGCCGGACGCTGGCGGTTGGTTCGCCAAACGCTGACTGAGAGTTTGTTGCTGGCGCTGTTTGGCGGCGGACTTGGACTGCTATCGGCAGTTTGGCTCGTCACTCTCTTGAGCAAGATCACGGCGGTCAACATTCCTCGCCTGGAGACGATCCGCATCGACGGTCGTGTCTTGCTGGCCACGTTTGGTTTTTCAATTCTTACCGGACTGCTCACCGGCATCGCGCCCGCGTGGCGAAACTCTGAGCCACGACTCTACGAGTGGATCAAAGACGGGATGCGCGGGTCGCTTAATCCCGGGCGCCGTCGCATCAGCAGCGTGCTCGTCGTTGCCGAAGTTGCACTCGCTGTCGTGCTTCTAGTTGGCGGTGGGTTGATGCTGAAGAGTTTTGTGCAACTGCTTCGTGTCGATCCCGGCTTTGAGCCGAACCAGGTGTTACGACTCGATCTTGCGTTGCCGGGTGCCAAGTACAGTGAACCAACTCAACAGCTCGCTTTCTATAACGACGTGATCGCGCGTCTCAACGCGTTGCCCGGAGTTGAAGCAGTTGGCGCGACGACGCAGACGCCGCTGAGTCCCGGAGACAACTGGACCGCTTTCGCGATCGAAGGCCGTCCTGACCCGCCGCAGGGACAACAGCAGCAAGCTGCTACTCGAGCAGTCAGCGACGATTACTTTCGCACGATGAAGATCCCGCTGCGTCGCGGACGTTTCTTTACAAACGCCGATGCGCGCGTTGCGGTGCCGCTCATTCGCTGGTTTCCGCAACAGCCTTCGCCGGAACATTTCAGTGAGCCACAAGCCCCTCCTACCGTGATCGTCAACGAGACGATGGCGCGACTCTACTGGCCCAACGAAGATCCTTTGGGACGCCGGCTCAAGATCCTCTTTAGCCCGTGGTTGACCGTTGTCGGAGTTGTAGGCGACGTGCATCACAATGGCCTGAATACTCCACCGAACCCTGAGATCTACCTGTCGCAGCTGCAGGAGCCGCAATCGTCGATGGCTGTGATGGCCCGCTCGAGTGGCGATCCGCTCCAGTTGGCCGCGGCCGCGCGCGAGCAGGTTAAAGCAATCGATAAAGATCTGCCGGTGACAATCACCACGATGGACCAGATCTTCTCCGACTCGCTCGCGGGGCAAAGATTCAACACGCTGTTGCTCGGCATCTTCGCCTCGGTGGCCTTGCTGCTGGCGATGATCGGTGTGTTTGGCGTGATCAACTATTCGGTCGCGCAGCGCACGCACGAGATCGGAATTCGCATCGCGTTGGGCGCGCAGCGTGGAGATGTTTTCAAGTTAGTGGTTGGACAGGGACTTTTATTAGCCGTGATTGGTGTTGGACTGGGCGCAGCCGGCGCATTGGCCGTGACGCGTTTGATCACGGGGCTGCTTTATGGGGTTAGTCCCACAGACGGCTCAACGTTTGTGATCGTTTCGTTACTGGTCACCGCGGTGGCATTGCTCGCTTGTTATTTGCCGGCGCGCCGCGCGACACGAGTCGATCCGCTGGTCGCACTCAGGTACGAATGAAAGGCAATCCACAGATTACACAGAAAAAGAATCTGTAAAATCTGTGGATGGATTGGTCACCATGGACTCGATACTCAAAGACATCCGCTACGGTCTCCGCAGCCTGTTGAAGCGACCTGCTTTCACGGCTGTGGCTGTCATCACCATCGGTCTTGGTATTGGAGTCAATACCGCCATCTTCAGCGTCATCAACGCCGTCCTGCTACGACCGTTACCTTATGACGATCCGGCTCGATTGATCAGTTTCAGATCGAACCAGTCCGCGCCCGACCTTGCCGATGTTGAGTCGCAGAGCAAGACGTTCAGCAGACTTGGTGGCCTGGTGATGCAGCCGTTGGCCTTCACGGGCGGCAGCGAGCCAATACAATTTCAGATTGGACAAGTTACCGGCGGCTTCTTTGAAACTCTTGGCGTCAAACCTGAGCGCGGACGCTTTATCACAAGCGAAGACGACCAAAACGGTGCTGCCTTCGTGGTGGTGTTGGCCCATGACTTATGGGTGAAACAATTCAACAGCGATGAGCAGATTCTCGGTAAAGCGATTCCGCTCAGCGGCAACATGTACACCATCGTCGGTGTTATGCCCGCAACGTTTGTCACCCCTCGCGACAACACCGAAGCATGGACGCCGGTACATGTCTCGAACCCCGTCGCAGCGAATTTTCGCGGCGTTCATTTTCTGCGCACGTACGGAAGGTTAGCGCCGGGCGTGAGTATGGAGCAGGCGCGCGCCGAAATGCAGGTCATCGATCGCACCCTCGCCGCGCAATATCCCGCTGAGAATAAGAATCGAAACACAGTGCTGTTTGCATTGCATGAACGGATTGTTGGCGATGCGCGGCAGTCGCTGTTCATTTTGTTTGCGGCAGTAAGTTTTGTGCTGCTGATTGCGTGCGCCAACTTTGCGAATCTTTTGTTGGCCCGCGCCGCGGAGCGTCAACGCGAGTTTGTGATTCGCGGTGCGCTCGGTGCGGATCGCTGGCGTTTGATTCGCCAGTTGCTGACGGAAAGTTTGTTGTTGTCACTTGCCGGCGGTGCGGTGGCCGTTGTGCTTGCGTTCTGGGGCACGAGTCTTTTAGTGGCGTTTAAGCCGGAGAACCTGCCGCGTCTATCTGAGATCGGCGTTGATGGACGAGTGCTTGGTTTCACCCTCGGCATTTCAATATTGACCGGATTGGTTTTTGGTCTCGCGCCCGCATGGGCCGCGTCGCGCGGAGGAGCAGGTGACGCACTCAAGGAAGGCGGCAGGAGCTCTACGGCAGGCAGTGCGCGACAGCGATTGCGAAGCACATTTGTGGTGGTCGAACTTGCAGTGGCGCTGGTTCTGCTCGTAGGCGCGGGTCTACTCATCAAGACTTTCTGGAAACTGCGTTCGGTAGAGCCGGGATTCAATCCCGATCACCTGATCACGATGCGGGTTGAGTTACCTGAGACTCGTTACGAGGACGTTGCTTCACAAACACGGTTTCGCAAACAGGCATTGGCCGTCATGAATTCACTGCCGGGCGTGCAGGCTGCGATGATTAGTGAGCTTCCACTTAGCGGTGACTCTCTCGATCACGATTTTCTAATTGACGGCCGGCCGCCAATAGCCCCGGGTGATGAACCGAGTCTGGAAACTCGCAGCGTCTTGGGTGACTACTTCAAGGTCATGCAGATTCCTTTGCGGCAGGGACGAGATTTTGGACCGCAGGACTTCGACGAAAAAGCGCCACGCGTTGGTCTCGCGAACGAAACACTCGTACGCCAGTATTTTCAAAATGAAGACCCGCTGGGCAAACGAATCCGTTGGGCGCGCGATCCTCAGGTTCAGTGGATCACGATCGTCGGCGTTGTCGGTGACGTAAAGCACTTCGGTTTGGATTTACCGGAGCAGCCCGCACTCTACACTCC
>JBKPJS010000005.1:0-3974 GCA_046730815.1 Acidobacteriota bacterium | reverse complement strand
ACCATGCTTTCAAGTCGGGCAGGGACCCTGAGTCGATTGAAAGCCATGAGTGAGGAATATGTCAAGATTTTCGTAGCAGAGGTGGTTTCCCACAAAGGCGCAAAGGCGCAAAGAAAGACGCAAAGAAGGGAACTAAGTCTTCCTTTGCGTCTTTGCGCCTTTGCGCGAGAAATTCTCTTAGACTTGCGGGAGCGTGACTTGATCGCGTGATTCCGACATCGGGATGGTCCGCCCAACTCGGTGGTGCGATTTCACCCGGTACATTTCATGATCGGCGGCAACCACGAGTTGGTCCAACGTCTCGCCGTCAATCCCAAACGTCGCCGTACCCACGCTGATTCCAACACGCGCAAACCGGTTCCGGCCCACCGGCAGCGAGAACTTCGAAACGGCGCTCTCGATGCGCGCACACAGCTCCTCAACCTGCGCGCCGACCACTTCCTGCACCAACGCGACAAACTCATCACCGCCGTAACGCGCGAGAAAATCATACTCGCGCAACTGTCCCTGGATGATGTGCGCCACTTCGCGGAGCATCTTGTCGCCTGTCTTGTGACCATGCGTGTCATTCACATTCTTGAACTCATCCAGATCCATCATGACAACCTGGAAAGTCCGATCCGTGCGACGTGCGCGGGCCGCTTCTTCTTCAAAACGCAGAGCAAGATAACGTGCATTCGGCAAGCCCGTGAGTGGATCAGTCAACGCGTTCGATTCCGCTTCCGCATGCTGCATCGCATTACTCAGCGCATCGGAAGCGAGCCGTGTGACCGTCTCAAGGAGTCGCATGTGATCGTCGGTATATTGTTCGAGCTCAGTCGAATAGACTGAGAGCGCTCCGAGTAAAAGATCGTCTTTGAAGAGCGGCAGCGAAGCCATCGAACGATACTTGATCGCGGCTTCCGGGTTTATATCCTTGAAGTCAAGACTCGGATGAAGCTGGTTAACTGCACTTCGATTCGCGAGGGCAAACCCTGTAACTCCTTCTCCAAGTGCGATGGATCTTGCAGCCAGTTTCTGCGCATTCTTGCCTACCACGTGACGAGCGGTCGCGTACCCTTTGGCCTCATCGTAGAAATAGACGATGCAGGTGTCGAAGGGAACGACGTGGCCCACCTTGTCAACCAGGATTTCGAGAGTGTGTTCGACGTTCAGAGATGTACCGAACGTGCGGGCAATCTCGTACAGCGCATAGACCTCGCGGTGCGCGTTCTTTATCTGATCGTAAGCGATGTAAGACCCGCGCTCGCGAGTCTGAATCATGTCGACGTCGCTGAGTTGAATGGGCGGCTCAGTTGAATAATTAGCCGGTTGATGTTGTAGACCAAGTGATTCAATCTGCGCGTCAAAACGTGGCAGATTTTTGATGAACTGTTCGACCACCACTGGATCGAAATGGATTCCCGCTCCTCGCAAAAGCAACGCGGTCGCCTCGTCGAGGGTCATACCGCGACGAAATGGTCGATCTTCGCGAACTGAATCAAAGCAATCGACAACCGAGATTATGCGGGCGGTGATAGGGATCTGTTCGCCGCGCAGTTTGTCGGGATAGCCGCGGCCGTCCCACTGTTCATGATGGTGCCTGATGATTGGGATCACGGGATACGGAAAATCAACACGACCGAGGATCTGAGCCCCAACGACGGTGTGAATCTTCATCTTCTCAAACTCAGCCGGGGTCAGTGGGCCGGGTTTGTTTAGAATGTGCGGCGGTACGGCGAGCTTACCAACATCGTGAAGCAACGCGCCCGCCTTCAGCGCAGCAATCTCATCGGACGAGAGTTCAAACACCTCGCCCATGCCGGCCGCGTAAATCTGTACGCGTCGAACATGGCAATGGGTCGTTTGATCTTTGGCGTCGATCGCGGTTGCGAGAGCTTCCGCAGTTGCAAGATGAAGTTGACTCAGCGCCTCGACTTCATTCGTTTTTGACTGCAAACGTGTTCGCGCGCTGCGATAGATCAGATAAGTCGCAAGTATTGATATGGGGGCGAGGACGAGATAAGGGAGTAGAAACGTTCCGAAGGTTAATTCGAGAGCAAGTGGTGCAACCAGTAAAGACCACGAGATCCAGAGTTGATTAGTAAGCCACCAATGAGCAAGCGACTCACGCAGCGAAGCTGCCGGAGACAGAACTGGGAGCAACTCAGCTCTATCTCCGGCGAATTGGGCAAGTGGCAGCCCTTGTCGGAAGAGCTGCCGTGCTGGGTGAGATGTTTCAGTGTGTGTCATAGAACTTTGCGGCTACGGACCCCGTGCGGTGAGCCCGCGAAACCATAAGGCTTCTACGCCGCGTCATGCCTATTCTCAACTCGTGTGCCGCGCAAAAACCTGTGCATTCTCGATCGCTCGTTGCGCTTCGTTCCAATCTGACAGGTCAGATTGAGAACTTTATTCAAACTGATAAACTTAGCCGCGGATTAGCGGGTAAAGTCAATGCCAACACAAGTAGGTTACATAGATCTGCTGCGCAGAAACCGCAGCTTCCGGCAACTGTGGCTCGGGCAGGTCGTGAGCCAGATGGGCGACTGGTTCGACACCATCGCGCTCTACACAATCATTCTCAAACTTACCGGCTCGGGTCGTGATATCGGCCTGCTTTTAGTCGCGCGCTTTGTTCCCAGTTTTTTGTTTGGACCGATCTCGGGCGTTATCGCTGACAGGTTCAGCCGCCAGCGGATCATGATCGTGTCTGACTTGCTTCGCGCTGTTGTCGTTCTCGGGTTCCTGTTTGTGCGTCGTCCGGATCAGTTGTGGAGAGTTTATGTATTGACGGTTTTTCAGTTGGGACTTTCTACTTTCTTCGAGCCGGCGAAGACGGCTGCGATTCCGTCCATCGTTGAAGATCGTGAGCTGGTTGCTGCCAACACGATCTCTTCCGTGACGTGGTCGGTGATGCTCACACTCGGCGCAGCAATAGGAGGTTTGATAACCAGTTGGTTTGGAACTGACGTCGCCTTCATTCTCGATGCAGCCACCTACCTCCTCTCGGCAGCTTTGATCGCCAGTATCCGCGTCACCAAGCGTAGAAAACGTGACCGACAAAAACTCTCGTTCGGACGGCTGCTGGGAATAACCGAGACCATCGATGGGATCAAATACGTCAAGGATCGACCGCGCGTGCTGGCCTTGCTGCTGGTCAAACCCGCCTGGGGAATCGGCGGAGGGATCCTTACTTTGCTCGCCGTGTTTGGCGAACGCATCTTTCCGGTCGGCAAAAACGCCGCAGGCGGTATTGGCGTTCTGTTTGCTGCGCGCGGAATAGGTACGGCCGTTGGCCCGATTGTGGCGCGGCGCGTCTCCGGTGAAGGCGAGCGTCGCATGCAGATTTGGATCGGGATAGCGTTTTTGCTCGCCGGCATCTTTTACATGGCGTTCGGCAGTGCGACGAGTTTTATTTTCGCCCTGGTCGTGCTGGGAATCGCTCATTGTGGCGGCAGTATCCTCTGGGTGTTTTCAACGGTGATCCTGCAACGAGCTGTTGAGGACAATTTCCGCGGTCGTGTTTTTGCGGCTGAGTTGGCGTTGTTGACGTTGACTATGGCAGCATCGAACTACGCGACTGGCGAACTTCTCGATCGATTTCGTATTTCTCCTCGTATCGTGACGATTGGGATTGGGATCTTTTTTCTCATGCCGGGTCTTGCCTGGTTTTTGACTCAGCGTTGGTGGGATCGTGAAAAAGGACATGCGAATAAAAATCGGAGTCATGGGCTCGGCGGCGCCCGAGAGTACGCAGCAGGCGACGGGCAATACTCTGGTCCCGAAAGCTGAGCGACTGGCGCACACTATTGCCGCGAAGGACGTCGTTCTTTTGACCGGCGCCACCACGGGGATTGTTTACGTTGTCGGAAAGACAGCGCATGACGCGGGCTGTTTTCACATCGGGATCTCGCCGGGAAGCAATGAACGTGAACACAGCGAGCTTTACAAGTTGCCGGTTGATGCCTGTGATGCGTTGATCTACACGGGAT
>JBKPJS010000004.1:0-6445 GCA_046730815.1 Acidobacteriota bacterium | reverse complement strand
CCGCTGAACCACGCGATCCAGTCAGCCACTCGTTGTAAGACGGTGCTGTGCTCTTGCATCACCTCGTTAACGTTGCGCGATACACGCGAGCGGAGCAGTTCGTCTGCCTTGCGCGTCATGGCGCTCATGGCCGCCAGCATGTTGAGCGCGGCGTCTGGTCTTTTTTGAAACAGCAGCAACAGGTCGTCGCGATCGAGCACGAGCAGTTCAACATCGGTCAGCGCGATCGCGGTTGCTGTTCGTGGACCACTATCGAGGAGCGAAAGCTCGCCGAAGAGATCTCCTTCTTCGGCGATAGTCAGAACGATCTTTTGTCCAGCCGTGTCTTTAATAAACAGTTCAATTGAGCCGGAGCGAACCATGAATAACGATTCGCCGGGCTCACCTGCGTGAAAGAGTATCTCCCCTGGTTTGAGTTTTATGGAATCGACCACCTCGGCAAGTGCACGTCGATCGTTTTCGTGCAACAGTTCGAACATGTCGATCCCTTTTAATAACGAGACATCGCACGCCATAGGCTAAGCTCCTTAAGAAAGAGACAGGATTTACAGAATTAACAGGATTAGACCATAGAATAAGTTTGGTCCATCCTGTAAATTTTGCCAATCCTGTCTAAAAAAACGCAAATGGTGGAGCCTGTTACAAGTTAGTTGCGCTGAACGTGTCGCCCTGGCGCATGTCTCCGGTGTCGTAGCCTTTCTTAAACCAGCGCAGACGTTGCTCCGACGTGCCGTGAGTGAACGAGTCGGGAACAACGTAGCCTGTGGTCTGGCGCTGGATATTATCGTCGCCGACTGCGCTCGCAGCGCGTAATGCTTCTTCGATGTCTCCCGCTTCGAGCACGCCCTGGTTTTGCACGTAGCGCGCAAACACTCCCGCAAAAAAGTCAGCCTGCAATTCCAAACGCACTGATAGTTGATTAGCCTCAACTTCACTCACCCTGCGTTGCATTGCATCCACCCGATCAGAAATTCCGAGAAGCTTCTGAACGTGGTGACCGACTTCGTGCGCGATGACGTAGGCTTCCGCAAAATCTCCGGGTGAATTGAATCGACGGCGCAGTTGTTCATAGAAGGAGAGATCGATGTAAACCTTCTCGTCACCAGGACAATAGAATGGACCAACCGCAGCGCCCGCAATTCCACAAGCAGAACGCACCTGGTCCGTAAAGAGCACGAGCGTTGGCTCTCGATACTGGCGGCCATTTTGACGAAACACGTCCGTCCA
This sequence comes from Acidobacteriota bacterium, assembly GCA_046730815.1. GTDB lineage: Bacteria > Acidobacteriota > Blastocatellia > Pyrinomonadales > Pyrinomonadaceae > PSRF01. The sequence goes on along the minus strand of JBKPJS010000004.1, from coordinate 5,218 downwards.
AACGTCTTCTGATTTAGCCAGCACCACCGAGGTGAATTGTTTGAGTTCTTCCTCTTCAGCGTTAACAGGACGCGAGGTGCGAACGTCGGACGACGGACTGTCTGGCAGCTGCTCGAGCAGCGTCTGAGGATTGATGCCGAAGAGCAACGCGAGTACAAGTACCACCACTGTTCCGAGACCACCGCCAACCGCGACCCTGCCCGCAGAAAGACCACGGCGATCTTCGATGTTCGTGCTTTGCCGTTCACCTCTCCAACGCATAGGTCCGCCCTCCTTTTAGTGTGCATACTTTCTAATATGGGGAGGCGAAACGGTGTGTGTCGTTGAGGCGATACTTTAGTTATTTTTTAGTCACGCCGACAATTGAGCCGTCGATAGCATTGCTGCAATCTGGTGTGGTCCATAATGCTCTAGGGCCGTGGATCTTTTCGGCGGTCAATGATGTGTTGGTAGCGTTCGATCTCGGCAGGCTCATAAGTGGCGACATGCTGACAATGGATGCAGCGCCATCGGTAGTTTCTTAAAAGCGTTGATTTACCTTCAGAGGTGTCGCGGTGAATCGGTTGCCGAACGCCGCAGTTTTTGCACGTAACAACAAGATACCAGGCAAAGGGGGTACAGACGCTTAGGGGCATGGCTAATACTGACCGGGACTTGTTTTGGGAAACGAAGGGCCAGTATCGCAGCTTATAGATCAGGTTTGAGAGTTTGTCTATAAAGACCCGGCAAATAAAACGGGGTAAGAGCGGTAATCACCCTATGCCCTTGCCAGGCCCGCTCTTACCCCGTAGAGCAACGGCAGACAAATCCTTACCCGTAAACGTGCGGTTTAAACGGCAAGGGACTCGCAAGCCGTGCCCATCTCGTAGAAACTACTAATGCCTCAAATTTTTTGGGGAAAGAGTCGGGCGGGAGAGAATTGCTCCGCATTATGCGATCACGGTTAGAACAGAGTCAAACGAGGAAAGCCACAAAGAAGCACAAAAAACGCAAAAATCAGTGCCAGCCATTTCTGCTTCTTTGTAGCTGAAGATTATTTGCGGGCGTGGTACGAGTTATGCACGAGCCACGGTCGGGGTGCAATAGCTGACAAGAAAAGGTACAGAGACATGGGAGGTAACAATCATGAGTGAGAATCGCACAATTCAGCTAGCTGAAATCCCGATTGGGGGAACAGGCGGCCTCGTTTGGAACCGGTTGCACGGCGAGCGTGAAAATATTTGCGAGGCCCTGCTCAAGGAAACCTCCGAAAGCCGCCGAGACTTGCTCGAGGCGCGGTTGCGGAATCTCGACGATCTGCTTGACCGCTTGATGTCCGGATTCTACGGCAAGCGTTCCGGCATTCCGGACGCCACTGTCACGCAAAAGAGGAGCATATCGCCGTATGCCTGATGATTAATCGATCGTCAGTGTGTTGACCATTCGGGAATTCAACAACGGGTTCAGAGTAGTGAAGGGAATCTCGACTGAGCGTTTACCCCAGGCACAGGCGGCAATCGTGCACTCATCGAAGTTGAACTTCAGACCGTTTCCTGTGATATTCCAACTTTGAAAACTCTCCGCCCTGGGTGAAATCGGCTCGTTAAACAAATCGCCGAGACCTCGCGGCTTCAACAACTCCTTTGTGCAATAGCGCGAAATAAACTCGAGATGTTTCGATTTAGGGTTGAAGATGTCGGACAGTCCCAACTCCCTCCGCAGGGTAAGATCGTAATTTAGTGTGAGACTGTATTGGACCGAGTGACCAGCACCGATACCATAGCTGTAGCCGATGAAGTAAATGCTTAATAGTGAGTCTGTAGCTAACCGGATTTCATAATCGAAATCGATTGTATTGAAATCCCCTGGACGCGTCTCTTTGTAGTACCGAAGATCAGCTTTCGAAGGATTCATTGGCCATTGATACTGATCTATGGCCAGTTCTCGTAAGTGCTGGTTAAGCTTCTCAATGTGACGATCGTTGCTACCCACAATTTCGGGATAGCTCACATGGATTTCGTAGCGAAGGAGCTCACTCTTTAGTCGTATTTCGTGTGTAGCTATTCTTAGGCGCTCGTCGCCAAAAACAATGTCACGATGCGGTTCTACTGGGGGAGGTGGGACGCTGGCTACCGGCCCAGATGATGCCGCATGGTTTTGGTTGTTCCGAGGTTTAACTTTGGTTCCGCTCCAGAGTGACGCAGCAGTAAGTCCGCAAGTAAAAGTGATGTGGGCGATAGTCAGATAAACGACAATACGTTTCATGTCTTCCTCGCGAGAAGACAAGGTAAGCGCTCACGCGTGGATTCGGCAGAGGGAGATCCTCACGAATGAATGTGGGCATCCACACTGTGACGTAGACCGACGGCTGTGATTAGGCCGCAAACAAGCACACAGGGTACAAAATGCCTTGTGCTTTTTTGTGCCTCTTTGTGGCTCACTGTAAAACACGCGCGACGGCTCGCACGACCCGCTGCACATCTTCCTCAGACGTTTGCCAGTTGCACACGCTGATGCGCATGGCGCGGCGGCCGCGCCAGGTTGTGCCGCCAAAGAATGCTTCCCCAGTCTTTAAGATCTCAGCTATGACTGCATCTGTGCGTCGATCGTGATCTTCCGGTGTGGCGCCAGGGCGTTGATCGAGAAAACGGACGAGGCCTTGGTTGATAGTCGGTTTCCACAGCAACTCAGCTCCTTTCAACTCGCCGATCCCCGTGACGATTGCATCCGCATGACGGCAGCATCGTTCGATTAAATCCGCAACTCCCTCACGACCGAGCTGACGCAGTGCCGCGTAAGCCGGAAAGGCGCGAGCACGGCGCGACCATTCGGGGTTCCACTCCATCTGATCGCGCGCGTCTGCTGCATGCGTGAGATAGACGGCGCGCAATGAAAGAGACGCGCGATGCGCTTCCGCGTCGGCAACAAAAGCAAAACCCGAATCAAATGGAACGTTGAGCCATTTGTGACCGTCAGTGGCCCATGAATCGGCTGCTTCAACTCCCTTCACGAGATGCCGAAGTCGCGGGCTTGCCCCCGCCCATAAGCCAAAAGCACCGTCGACGTGAACCCACGCGCCGTAACGCTTCGCGATCGGTATCAAGGTTTCAAATGAGTCGTACGCGCCGATGTTAACGTCACCGGCTTGCAGCAGGAGCATTGTTGGACCATCAGGATTGTTCTCCAACTCCTCCTCGAGTGCATCCGCGAGAAGCCTGCCCTGATCGTCGGTCTCGAGAAGTTTTATGTGTGATGTCCCGAATCCAAGGAGACGAACAGCGCGTTCAAACGAACCGTGACGTTCGGTGCTGGAAAGAATGCGAATTGGCGGCGCGCCGTAGAGGCCCTGCTTTTCAACGTCCCATCCATGTTTATTGAGCAGCGCGTGACGCGCAGCGGCAAGGCAGGTGACGTGGGCCATCTGGCAACCGGTGACAAGAGCAAAACTCGCTGGCGCAGGAAGACCGAGCAGGTCTTTCAACCAACTGCCCACGGTCTCTTCGACGATTGCAGCGGCAGGCGAGCAGGCATAGAGTCCCGCATTCTGTTGCCATGCAGACGTGAGCCAGTCCGCCCCGACGGCAGCAGGGAGCGCGCCGCCGATAACCCAACCGAAGAACCGGCCGCCCGCCGAACCCAACAGCCCGCCCTGCACATCGCGCGCTAACTCTTCGATGACCTGTGGCGGCGGCAAACCTTTTTCTGCTAGTGGCTTGTCGAGTTGCTTTCTCAGTGCGGCGGCGTTGGCTGTTGCCGCCACTGACGATTCGTTCAGGTATTCGAGATGAGATACAGCATGATCGAAAGCGACATGTAGCGCGTTACGAAAATCGGGATCGAGTTTATGCATAAATATAGTTTACCTGTTAAGAGAAGTTTCTTGATTGTATGAACGATAATATTGTCTGTCGCGTTCTGAGAGACTTCAACTAGCGAAGTAGTCGTGAGTGAAGAAGGGGGGCAGGTTTTCACGCAAAGGCGCAAAGAAGGACGCAAAGGCGCAAAGGAAGCGACCTTGAATCCTCTTACTTTGCGCCTTGGCGTGAACCTTACTTTTGATCCAGGTGCCAGCCGACATTTACGAGATCGTCACCACGCCGGATGAACATCTCCGTGCCGCGACCACGCGCAGTTGTCCGTTTTCCGTTGACTTCAGTCTCGTAAACGTAGCTCGTGTAGATAATGACTGTGTCGCCGTAGACCTGTATCTCGGTTTTCGGGAACTCCAACTTCACCAGCTTTCCGCCGCTGTCGGCAAATCTCTTTGCGCCATCCAGGATAGCCGCTCGATTGGACCAACTCTCTTCGCCGCTATCGATCGCGATCGCTTCTTCGGGAATCAACTTCTCCAGTAACGCCCGATCATTTGCGAACCACGCTTTCCAAACTGCTTCGCGCGCGGCCAGTATCCGTTCGCGAATCTCCGGCGTGACAGTCCTCGGCTGCGACATCTGCTCCGCACGCCAGTCAGGATCTATCACCGTGTGCGATGCGACCTGAATCCAACTTCCTTTTCGTTTGCCGTATACATCCATGATGCGGAATCGCCGCAGGGTTATGCCGTCTTTCCGCTGGAACTCACCAAAGAACGACGCAACTGCCAGCTCTGGACCATAGAAATGCACGTCGAAGTCGCTGACTTTGTAAGTCGTGCCGGGAGGCAAGTAAGGAGTTATCTTCGACGCGTTTGCAGGCCGGGGCCATTCGATACCATTTGCTCGCATGTACTCATCGATGCCCTTTATCGGAGCGCGCGTGCCTTCGAGGAAGCCCCGCCAGTCTTCCGAATGCGTCGCGAATATCTTGTCCTGGTCGCCGTCGATGAACGCTTGAAAGATACTTTCAATGTGCGCCCGGATCGCAGCCGCGTCCGCACTTCGATCCGTTTGGGCCAGCGCCACGGAAGCCACACACAAAATGATTGACACGATCAAAAGAGACTTCAAAGACATTTGTTTTGCCTCCAAACTTTTAGCTACAAAGGTACAAAACAGCACAATGAGTTTGTGCCTATGTGCATTTTATGGCAACAGAAAATACACGAGCGGCGTTTCTCGTGACTCTTTCACGCGGCCATGCAAGGAGGCCGCTCAGTTCGCGTCGGCGCACTGCTTCTTCACCACCGCCTTACGCAGCCGGACCTAGTAGGCGACAACGTCACGCACCTTTGAAATGTTTTTTCCGCTTTTCTCATATGAAAATGAAGTAAACGCTCGCAACTGCACACCCTGGAGGAGGC
>JBKPJS010000003.1:0-4364 GCA_046730815.1 Acidobacteriota bacterium | reverse complement strand
CTTTAGCCGTTCTATGGCTGCGTGCAAAACGGTTTTGTTGTCCGTGAGTTGCTGTAAGAAACCGATCTGACCGCTCGTGGAAGCGATCCCTGCCTCATCGTTTTGTCGCATGTCTTCGTCAACATACTTGAGCAATACTTTTCGAGCCGAAACCAGATTATTGGGTGACAGATGTAGATCGTCGACGTAGAAGAAGATGACTCGGCCGCGGTCGAGATTTGCGGGGACAGGAGCATCAATGTCTTTGACTGACCGCAAATTGCGTGCGGCGGCTAGCTGGGATTCTTCGTTCGCACTACCGGTTGAAACTAGCTCAAAGAAACTAATCGGACGGGGCTTTCCATCAATATGAAGCTCAAAGTCTTGAGGGCGTAATCCAGTTACAAACTTGCCTTGTTTGTCAAAAACCATTACGTCAGTCTGCACAAGCTGCGTATTGATCCGGACGACGGTTTCTGCTTGCTCAGGAGGAGACTGAGGCGTCTGACTGACGACAGCCGGCGCCACCATCGCATAACTACACAGCATCACTACCAATCTCGTAATCGTCATCGGTTCTCCCCGTTGTGCAGGGAATACTTATCGACTTGCTTGTCAAGGAATTTTTGATCTTACCCTAAGACACTCGCGAGTTATTTTTTAGAGGCCGACTTTGTTTGCAGAGCCAACGATGCATTTGGCTTTTACGTTACGGAGACAGACGCAAACTTGCTTGCTAAAACGAGACTGAGCGCGCCCATGAGTGTGGGTTCGGGACCAAGCGTTGAAGCAATGATTCGCGTTGAAGGTAAACCGCGGCAGATCGTCGCTTCGACTGTGCTGCGAATGTCCGCGGAGATCACCGGCCACGCTCGCACGATTGGACCACCGACGATCACAGCTTCCGGCGCGAGACCTCGAATCAAGTTAGCGATACCGATACCAAGATAATTGGCAGTCTCCTTAAGAGCAGACCGTGCAGCGCCGTCACTTCGCAAAGCCTGGTCCACTAGTTCAGCGAAGTTTATGTGCTGAGCTCCATTCGAGCCACGCGATAACTTCTTGAAGCGCGCGAGTGCGGAACGTTGCGACGCAAAAGCCTCCCAACATTCACGACTACCGGAAGCACAAGGCACGGGCGCTCCCTGACCAATCGTCATGTGTCCGAACTCACCCGCGGCGCCGTTTTCTCCACGATACACCTGGCCGTCGAAAACGATTCCAGTGCCGACACCATCTTCAACCAGCACGAGGATGAAATCTCGCACTTCACGAATTTCCGGTCTGCCAAACCAGAGTTCCGCGTGGGCAGCGGCATTAGCGTCATTGTCCATCGTCACCGGCAAGCCAGTCGCCGCACTTATTTCCTTGGCGAGCGGTAAATTGCGCCACTGGAAGGTTGGGACAAACAACTCCTTACCTTCCGGATCGACCAGTCCCGGAAGACTGATTCCGATTCCCTCGATCGTTCCGTGGTTTCTTCTGATAAGTCGTCGAGCGAGATCGATAATCTTTTTCGTTGTGTATTCAGCGTCAGGATCAGTGTCAAACTTCTCTTGCTCCAGCACGGCTCCAGCGAGATCGCTGGTGGCAACGATCGTGCGCGTCGTTCCGACGTCTACTCCGATAGCAACTGCATTCGCAGTCCGAAGCGATAGAAGGATGGGCGGGCGACCACCAGTCGATTCGCCGCTCACTTCCTCGATCAGCCCGTCGCCTCGCAATTCTTCAACGATCAAGGAGACGGTCGAACGTTGCAGCGCGGTTTCGTGTGCGATCTCGGCGCGCGAGATCGGGCCGCGTTCGCGCACGTAATTAAGCACGATCTGCCGATTGATATCGCGGATCGTGTTTGAACGCGCTACGTTTGCTTTTTTCAGGTCGATTCGTCGCATATTGCAAAGCCGCCGAATAATGAATGCCATAAAAACAGAAAAAGCGGATTAAGACAATCGCGGTAGTGCTTTTTGTGGGTCTTCAACTCGCGCGGCGTTATACCGGCCTCACACAAGTAGACGAAGTTGGAGTTCAGCCTTTAGGCTGCTCTTCCGGCAGGCAAGCTAAAGCTTGAACTCCAAACGCTATTTACTCAGTAGCTTTTATTGAGGGTGTTGGCGAAGGCGATGGCGTTCGCACAAACACGATCGGTTCCTGCGCAGTGATTCCCTTTCCTTGTTGGACCACGAGAAACTGATTGGGGTTGATGTTTGAGATCGTGTCCTTCTGACCTCCCGGCCACGTGATCTCGAGAGTGAGAGTTGTTCCCTCTTCCGGCTTGCCTAAGCCAAACGTCAAAGGCAACTCAGCCTGCGAACAGTAACTCGATCCAGTCCGTACCATCCCAAATAACGTTCGCCCCTTCGACGTTTTCACCGCCACTTTGGCGCCGATACCGTCGCGATTCGATCTGGCGCCGATTGTCTTCACGCGCAACACGTCATTCTGATTTGCATTGTCGTTCCGCAAAAGACGTGCTGGTCCATTGTTTGTCGTCACCAGCAGATCGAGGTCTCCGTCGTTATCGAAATCCCCGTAAGCTGCGCCGCGTCCGACAATTGCGCGGTTCAGAGCGCGGCCGACTCTCGCCGAGACTTCTTCAAACTTCTTCTTGCCGCGGTTGCGAAAGAGATGCGGTGGCTGCGCGTACTTCACTGTCGGTTGAACAACGCTAATGTCATCTGAGACGTGCCCGTTAGCGGCGAAGATGTCGAGAAACCCGTCGAGATCGAAATCGAAAAAGAAACAGGCAAACGTCAGCGACTGCGCAGACATCTTTCCGATCCCGGAGGTGGGCGCTTCGTCGGTGAACAGTCCGGAACCGTCGTTGTGGTAGAGCGCAATACTCTCGTTGGTGAAGTTGCCGATCACAACACTCTGCTTTCCCGAGCCGTCGTAATCAGCCGCGTCAACGCCCATGCCTGCGCGCGCAGTGCCTGACTCGCTGAACGCGACGCCGGCGATCACTGCGTTGTCGGTGAACGTGCCATTGTGGTTGTTACGATAGAGTTTGTTTGGTTCGGTGTCGTTCGCGACGAAAAGATCGAGCCAGCCGTCGTCGTCATAGTCCAGCAAGGCAACTCCCAAAGTCTTACCGGCGGGATCGTTGAGACCGGCGCGTGCGGTGACGTTTTCAAACGTGCCGTTGCCGCGATTGTGATAGAGCGTTGCACTCTGGCCTTTGTAAGTTTGCGGAGTGCAGTACGATTTATTTTTTCCGTCGAGCGTACAGGTTTGATCCGTTTGCACTGACCACTCGACGTAGTTGCCGACAAACAGATCGAGCTTGCCGTCGTTATCGAAATCGAACCAGGCTGCGCTGGTTGAGAACCCTGGATCGCCGACTTCTGCACTGCTGGTGACGTCTGCAAACTTTCCGCCACCGAGGTTGCGAAAGAGACGGTTTGGACCAACGCAGGTAATGTAAATGTCTTCTTTGCCGTCGTTATCGTAATCGGCCACGGCGACGCCGATACCGTACATCTCGACGCCGAGACCGGCTTGTTGAGTTACATCGGTAAAGGTGCCGTCCTTGTTGTTGTGATAGAGCGCGGGGAATGACTTGCGCTTCTTGTTCTCGGGCCAGTCCATGGAATTGACGAGGAGAATGTCCTGCCAGCCGTCGTTGTCGTAATCGAGAAAGGCGCAACCCGCGCCGATCGTTTCGGGAAGATATTTTTTCCCAAAGGCGCCGCTGTTGTGTTTGAAACGTATTCCAGCTTCAGATGTAACGTCCGTGAATTCGATCGGACCGGAAGGGCGTGGCGGTGTCGGGCTTGGTGAGGGTGATGCGGCTACAACAGCCTCAGCGGAAGGAGCCGTCGGGGCGACCTGAGCCGGCTGTCTACAGCTGGCCAAGAAGACCAAGGAAAGTACTAAAACAATTGTAGGGGGGGCCCTCCGTGGCCACCCTTTTCGCGCAAATACGGGTGGCCACGGAGGGCCACCCCTACAAAGATAGCGCGGAAATAGTTGCAACCTAAGCCAATGCTCCTGCTTCAACTGAACGCCGTGATTCGAACCAGATCTCGATCAGCATCGCCGTTGGTCCAACGATGAACAACGCATACAGCGGGGCGTACACCACCTGATTGAGACGCAGCAACATCTCCACGAACGCCACCAGGAAAACCACGATGCATTGCCACTTCGTCGACTTCACCGTCGTCTTCGGATCCGTCACCATGAAGAACACGAAGAGCTGGTACATCGGTCCGGTGATCGGCGAGATCTCCGAGCGCCACGGATCGCCAGTGATCCAACTGCGCAGAAACGCAAACGCGAAAAACGAGATCACGTACGTCGCGCTAATGTGAAAACGCTTCGCGCGCCAGATGATGATCGAGCCAAGGATCCAGATCACGAGCATGGGCCAGATGAAGTTGCCC
>JBKPJS010000002.1:0-2377 GCA_046730815.1 Acidobacteriota bacterium | reverse complement strand
CCCTTGATCACCTGCCGTCGAGCCGTCATCCTCGTCGCTTCAGGAGAACCCCAGATGAGATTGGCCCATCGTTTTCTCATATGTGGCTTCGTCGCCGCCGCTGCGGCCATGCCCACCCCGAAATCCTACTTGAACGTTTCTGACCCGGGACCGGCCGGCGCTTCCAGCCGCGACGAGGTGAAAGATCTAGCCAAAGATATTTGAAATTTCCCGATCAGTCCCACCGTGCAATTCGGCGAACGGGATAGCCGAGGATAGTGACTACACGGCCGGAATCCTTGTCAATGTACACAAAGGCATCGCCGTCAACTCGGTATTTGCCTTTCCAGTCGACGGCGAATCGGGTGTCGGTTTCTTCGAAGTGAATCTCTTCCGGATCGCCATCCCGAGCCAACCGCGCCGCCAGGTGATCTTCCGCGTCGAGCAACCAGGCATCCCCGGTGTCGGTCGAGAACAGCGCCAGGGGGCCAACCGTTACGAAGCGCCCATCGTGCTCCGCGGCGCGGCGTTGGATGTATTCGATCTCGGCTGCGAGATGGAACTCCTTGCCATCAATATGGCGCTTGCCTGGCCCGCGTTGGATGGTTTTCCGGCCCACTGATTTGCTCCTCTGTGTAGAGTAAATTCCCATGGAACTTTTCACCCGGCTGTTCGGCGATCTGCTCAGTTTTGTATACCACTGCTTCGACCGCATCGTCATCCACGGCTACCTCAGCGGCCTGTCCCGGCCGGAACAGGTGGTCCATTTTGTCCGTCAGGTCCTGGGTGTTCCGGTAGTGAGCAAAGAGGTTCTCAGCCGACGTACCGACGACTACCGTGACTGGGTGGAAGCCTTCGCCCGCAATCACAAGGTCCCCGTCGAGTGGGCCGAAAAAGGTCTCCGCAAAGAGGATCACGTCCTGCCGGCACTGCGCCGCATGGAGAAGCGTGGGACTTATGGCGTGTACTTCATCTTCAAAAGCATGGAACAGGGCCGCACGTTCCGCATCAGCGTGCCGAAGTATCCCACCCAGGACCCCAACCACCGCATCCTGGCGCACCAGCGTAGCCGCTTCACTCACTATTACTTCTACATCCGCGACGAGGTAATGGGACCCCTTATCGTCCGCGTGGCCAGCTTCTTCCCTTTCCACGCCACCTACTGGCTCAACGGCCACTCCTTCATCGAGCGGGAACTCCAGCGCGCCGGCATCGGTTTCCACAAAGACGACAACGCTTTCCTGGCGGTGGCCGACGTGGCCGCCTTACAGGCCGCCGCCGACCGCCTGAGCCCCGCTATCATCCGTAAGCAACTCGACTACTGGACCCTGATTGTGGGGCCGAAGTTCTCCCGGAAGGAACGCGTCCAAATGAACCTGTCGCGCTTCTATGCCATCGCTCAGATCGAGTACTGTCGGAACTTCATCTTCAAACGTCACTTCCCCATTCACAAGATCTTCGAGCGAAGCTGCGAGATCGGCCTCTGGCGGCTGACCGCCAACCGGATCAGCGAGATCTTCGGCGTCCGCCTGCACAAGCGCCTGCGCGGCAAACTGGCCACGGTCATCGACCAGATCGAGCATGGCCATCACGTTTTCCGCGCCTACTGGAAGAACGCCTTTCTCAAACAGTATGAGAAGTTCTCCCGCTACCTGCGCAACGAACTCTGCTCCAATAATCTGCGCGACTTCGGCCTAAAGAAAGGGCTCGACCATCTCGAGGCCGTGCGGGAGAGATTCCAGATGATCACGGATCGCTTTGCCAGCTTCCAGGCGGAGTGCCTTAACGTGCACGTGGATTTTCCCCTGTTGCAACGCCTGGCCCTGCCCGTCACCATCGGTTCGGTGCGCTATCCCGGTATCAAAATCCATGACACCCGGATCATCCGGCTATTGGAAGTACTGCTGCATGGTGGCAACACCGTCGGCGGCTGGTCGGCCAGGCAGATTCACGAAGCCGTCCTCACCACATTCCGGCTCTCGCCCAAAAACTACGGGTTGAACCAGCTTCGCTACGACCTGCGGAAATTGAAAGGCCACGGGCTCCTGGAACGCGATGGCGCCCGCTATGCCTACCAACTCACCTCAAAAGGTGTCCAGGTCGCACTCCTATTCCTGTTTTTCCACAAGCGCCTCTGTGGGCCGCTGGCCAACAGCCGTTTCCATCACCAACCCGACCCAGACCACCGCCCCAACAGCAAACTCGAAGCCGCTTACCTCAAAGCCGACGCCGCGATTCAGAGCATTGTCGATCTGCTCGCCGCCGCCTGATCTTACCCCTCGATATGTTGAAGTATTCCTGTTTACGATCTTCGATCTAAGAATCTAAAGTGGAGAAAAGCAGGGAAAATCGAGGTTGAAACGAAGTTACACAGCCGAACTCGCTGAACCAGCAAGGC
>JBKPJS010000001.1:0-10230 GCA_046730815.1 Acidobacteriota bacterium | reverse complement strand
CAGCAACACACTACGGCCCCACTACCGGACGGTGAAGAGACTTGACACCACACGCGCTTGCCTCACCGAGTTTTAATCTCTATTTTGATCTGTTTCGCGGCGCGTTGTGCCTTATTCATTTGACGGATATTTGCCAGACTGCGCTCGAAGTCCCGCAATCTCACAACCGCAGCCATTTTTTCTGACACGGGACGCTTGGCCTCGCTTTTGCGACGTGCTTCTTTCTGCCGGTAGAACTCGGTAAGATCCGGATAATGTTTACTGCGCTGATCGTTGCTCATGAAGGGTTTGGGTTTGAAAGTCCTCCCACTGTTTGTCTAATCCATGTCGCATGATGATGTCGAGCAGTATCTCTCGATCCACAGCTTGCTGCGAAAGAAACATTTGTTCTCGTGCACGATCCTTCAGTCGTCCAGTCTTCAACACAATGGCAATTAGGTGCTCAGCTAATACAACTCGAACCGGCTCTCCATCGAACTCTAGAGTGGCCGCATTGTGGTCTCACGCGGGGGAGCAGATTTGGCAGGGCTTGAAGCCGTGTGAAATTGCTTCAGAGGCGGTGGAGAAACTGACGCGGTTGTTGCTCGAGATACGCTGTACCCAGTCGCACGCCTCTAAATGATAAATACCCAGCACAAGATTTCCGATGAACGGCTCCGAAACAGCTTTGCCAACTGGCGGCGGTGGCAGAGTTACACGTGGATTCCATGAACTGGAAAAACTCTGCGGCGGCGGAGGCGGCGCTACAACAAAAGACGGCTGGCCTCCAGCGACCTGTTTAGACGCACCTGCCTTGAGTGCCTCATCCAGTGCGCGGACAAAGCCGTAAGTCAAACATCCGATACCCAAACACAAGAAGTCGACAAAAAAGGCAACAATAAAATTAATCCCTATGAAGTTGAACACAAGGAAGAGTGCCCAGTACCACACGACAAAGTACCTTCGTAAAAACTCTCGTGAGAAGAGAGCTGTGTTGCGCATCACATCATTCGGATCGCGAACAGCAGAAGCAGATTGTGCTGGTGCTGCGCCACCACTGAAAATGCTCGTCAGCATCGTCGATGACGGAGTTGCAGGAAGTGAAGGACCACGACTCCTTTCCTGCCATGGAATCCAACGAGCATTTCGTCTTTCCGAAGGCAGTTCCGTCGGGATGACCTCTCGCGTTTTGATGGTCGCATCGAGATCCGCGGGTGCAGTCATCCACGTCGGAAGTGATGACTTTGTCTTTACAAGATCGAGGAGGCAGGGCACGTCGCCAGGCTGTGCGGTTGCGGCACTGGCGAGAACGTCGGCGAGCCTTTGATGCTCTGGTCCAAGTTCTCTGATCTTCTGGAAAAGGCTTGACGATGCCGGATCGACGAAGTCTGTCTTGGTAAAGAGCAGGTTCTCGTCGTGATGCTCCTGCCAAAGACCTGGACGTTCCGCGAGCGCTAACAGCGACAAATAGATCACAAGCGATGAGAAACTATCCAGGTTCGCGTCGAAGTGTCGGGCATCTCTTCGCGGGTGCTGGTAGTGTTGATGACCGACCTCGCTGGCCGTCCAACCCGCCATTCCGGTGACAAATATTCCGTCGTGATCAACGAGTCGCAACTGTCCGTGTTCGATGATGATGTTGCCATGTTGCAAATCGCCATGGGCAATACCTGAAGCCTGCAACGCGCTCAGCAGTCGCAACCATTCTTCGGAAAGATGCAGCAGCACGTCGGGCCGGTGAAGCATTTCGCCGATGTAAAGATCCAGAGTCGGACCATCGATCCAGTTCATGAAGAGGATCGGAAATCTGTTGCCCCCAACGAGTATTCCTTCCGGCGCGTAAGTGAAGTGAGACAGGTAAGAGACTGGTGAGCTCTTAAGATGTTCCTGAATGGCCCTATATCTCTGATCTCGGTCGCCGAGGTAACCGCGAAAGCAGCGAACTGCAAAATCGCCGCCGCCATTCATCGACTTCAGTTTGTAGACGTAAGCAAACTGGCCCGAGGTCACGAGCGGCATTCCCAATCGATCGACGGCGGGCAGTGTCGTGCGCAAGAGAGGATGCGCGAAGCAGACTGATGGGCACTGTATGGCTTCAGTGAAGTACCGCGCCGAGGGCCAGTATCTCGGGTTAGCTCCGGGTTGCGAAGGAGAAACTACCACTAGCTGATTCTCCGCTGCATGATCTCGATTCGCATGATGGCGATATCGTCGTTCCTTATTTTGCCAGCCGATCGCTCGTCGTTAAAGAATCGAGTCAGCTCCTCGTCAGGCTGCGAATGGATGAATTCATCCGGATCGAAATCGTTCTTTTCAAGACGTTGCAAGTACCAGGCAGCGACTCCGTCCGACATCAGCAGCAAAACGTCTCCACTTTCACAACTGCCTGAATCGATCACGATTGATTGCATAATACTTTCGTGCAACGAACATTCCGAGGCGACGAGCACGGGAGCGGTGTTGAAGCTTTCGGAGTCGGAAAGAGGCAAACTTTTCAGTAATGCTCCGCGGCGGCAATGTAGTAAGCAACTATCGCCCAGCGCTATTGCTTGCCACGAGGGTGGGTCGATCTTGAGATCGAGCTCCACGCCAACAAATGCTGCAAACGATCCGGTGCGCGCTTTTTCTTCGGAATACCACGACAGGCTTAGACCATTCCAGGAGTCGTGAAGTTCCCGCCCTTCTGCCGCGACCCATTCGCGAAACTCTTCAGCGGTCAGTGTCGACTCGTTTTTGACCCAGCTTTGCGCCAGCCTCTGGGCCCAGTTGCGTGCGTCGAATGCTTCGGTGGCGCCATCGGCGACAGCGAACCGGCACGTCTCGGTATTGATTGCGATGGCATCTTCGCACTCAGAGACTTCATGGCCCAACTTAGGCAGCAACAACTGCCGGATCTGGAGTTCCCAGGTCGCAGTCTGTTTGGCAGAACTCAAGCAAGCTCCGTTCGACTACTGTCATCCATCCATCTGTAAGGCGTCATGCCCGTCAGGCTTGTACCGATTTCGTAGAATTGAACGATCGACGAAGGATCGCCGTTGAATACAAATCCTCTCGAACCTTCGACTGCGTTGACTCCGAGCTGCGCCGCGGCCGACAGGAAGTTGCCGGGTAATCGACTCGAAATCTGAAATAGCGAGCGCGCAAAGCCATCGGGGAGGGAACTGTCATGAGTGGGATACTCGATCTTCGCCGAACGTCGCGAGGAGATGTGGCAGTTGAACAAAAGCACGGCGCCGTCGTCTGTCCCGAGCGACATGATCTGGTGCCCAATCTCTTCCGGGTCGCCATCGCTTGATTCCCCGTCAGTCAGATGCAAAACGGTCGGCGGAAATCCGCGCGGGTGTTCCAACAACCATCGCTCCAGAATCTCTTTCACTTTCGCCAGAGCTTCACACATCGGCGTCTTTCCGTCTGACGAGGGATGGATCCAGACGGGATAACGCACGGGGATCTCAACCCATCCGCCCGCGCCGTCTGAAACTCTTTTGTAACTGCTCTTCACTTGCAGTGGATAGTCAGCGACTTCCGCGATCGGCACTAGATTTCGCGCGCCGAGTGGGCCAGAGAAGCAGGTTCCTACGTGACGTCCATAACCTATGACAGATACGTGGTAATAATTTCTAACCTCTTCGGTTTTGGTGCAACGAATCACAAGATCGTGCAGCGTATGATTAACCGCTTCCGCAACGAAATCGCACTTCTTTCGTGCCGAGTCGCCGCTGAACGGATCGGACATCGAGCCTGATTGATCTATCAGGAGAATGATGCACGTGGGGTTTGCGCGAGTGATTTGGGCGGAATACATTGGGGCATATTCTATTACTGAGCGCGCAACACTCCAAAGTCCGCACACATACCATTCCATTTAGCCGCAAATGAACGCGGATGACGCAGATCAGAACACATTCCGATCTGCGTCATCCGCGTTCATCTGCGGCTCGTGTGGTAACCTTGCCTGACCGAACAGTGGAAAGGACTTCATCATGTCTGCTATCAGCGAATCATTTCTTCCCGGCGTAGGGCGTAAGTTTCAAGTCGAGACTTTGAGCGGCGATAGATTGGTAATCGTTATTCACGACGACGGCACCCGCGAGCTTTACCACTTTTCGCGTAAGAGCATGGATCGCCCCTCCTCAGTTTTGCGGCTTTCCGACGGTGAGGCTCGCCAGATAGCGGGGATCGTTGGTGGTTTGACGTATGTGCCAAGAAGTCTTCCGACCGCCGAAGTGATTTTAGAAGACCTCGTTTTGGAGTGGTTCACAATTGAGCGGGGCGCGGCATGCATCGGCAAAACTATTCGCGAACTTCAGGTTCGCACTGTAACGGGCGCATCCATCGTTTCGATAATCGAAGCCGACAGTCAAAAAAGACTGAATCCCGAAGCCGACACTGTCTTGAACGAAGGCGCGACGCTAATAGTCGCCGGCGACCGGCGCACAATCAATGCCGTGAAGCGTTTGCTCATTCACGGAAGGGTGGAATGAAACGATGGACCACGTCATCCTGGAAATTGGCCTGGCTCTCGCGCTGATCGCGTTCGCGGTCGGCCTTGCTGCGAAGCTGGGCCTGTCCAACGTTCCATTCCTGATTCTGATCGGCATGGCGGTTGGGCCTCACGCCCCTCAAATCGGAGTTTTCGACCTCCGCTTCATCGAAACCGAATCACTCATCTCTTTCATGGGACGCCTCGGCGTGCTCTTTTTGCTTTTCTACCTGGGACTCGAATCCAACGTCACTCGTTTGATCGAAGCTGGGCGGTCGATCCTGGCCGGAGGTTCGCTCTACATCGGTATTAATTTTACTGTCGGACTTTCTTTTGGTTATCTCGCTGGTTTTCCTTTGCGCGAAACGCTCATCATTGCCGGTCTAACGACCGTTTCATCCAGCGCTATCGTTGCTAAAGTTCTTTTTGATTATCGTCGCACGGCCAATCCCGAAACCGAATTGATACTCGGCATCACGATGTTCGAGGATATATTTCTCGCCGTATATCTATCGCTCATTTCCGGAATTATTTTGAGCGGAGCGAGTTCGTTCGCAGGCGTCGCTTCGTCGGGCGGAATCGCGCTGGGCTTCATCATTGGGCTGATGGTGATCGGCAAGTGGGCCACACCGGTCTTGAACCGGCTCTTTCGTATTTCTTCAAACGAAGTGTTTGTCGTGGTGGTTTTCGCCTGTTTGTTTCTTCTCGCCGGGCTCGGCGAGACGATTCACGTCGCCGAATCGATCGGCGCGTTACTGCTGGGTTTAATACTCGGAGAGACAGAGCACAGTGAGCGCATGGAACGCCTTATTGTTCCATTCCGTGATTCTTTCGGTGCGGTCTTCTTCTTCAGCTTCGGGCTCTCGATCGATCCCTTCAGTCTCGGCGGCGCGGCCTGGCTGGCCGTTGGCGCAGCACTACTCTCCCTCGTCGGTGTCGTGATCGCCGGACTGATTGTTGGTCGAGCGGCAAAACTATCACCGGTTGGCTCGCTAAACACGGCGTTCACGTTGCTTGCGCGCGGTGAGTTTTCCATCATTATTGTCAACCTTGCTATAGCCGGTGGTTTGATGGCAGTCTTGCAGCCATTCGCCGCGTTATATGTTTTGATCTTGGCAAGTACATCACCTTTGCTAGCCAAAGAGTCGGAGCGTATTTACGACGCGTACTCGAGGGTGGTGTTGAGATTGCGTCGCAAGCGGGCAGCGGCAGTCGAAGAAGTTGAAGAGGCAGAATCATGATAGTTTGTGTCGGATCGCTTTCGACAGTTTTACTCTGAGGAGAAGCGGGTATGCGAGCGTTCATCATCCGCCCTTTCGGAACCAAGAATGACATCAACTTTGACGAAGTTGAGGCGAAGCTGATTGACCCGGCGCTTAATCGACTCAACATCACCGGCCGCACGACGATGGAGATCCGCCGGCAGGGAAACATTCGTGTCGACATGTTTCAGAAGCTCCTTACGGCGGACGTCATCGTCGCCGACATCTCAATTCACAACGCTAATGTCTATTACGAGCTCGGCGTTCGCCACGCCTTGCGCGGCAAACACACGTTCATGATCCGTGCACAGGGCGCGGACATTAAGACTGACGACGTCCCATTCGACCTGAAGACTGATCGCTATCTTGCTTACGACGGTGCAAACCCAGCGTCCAGTGTCGACGACTTGTTCGAGGGTCTTCGGCAGACCATCAACTCAGAGGAACACGACAGCCCGGTCTTTCAGATGCTGCCCGATCTCGCCGAGCAGGACCGCGCGCGGTTTCTTCCCATTCCACGCGATTATCGTGAGGAGGTCGAGCGGGCGAATGAGGCAAAGGCGGTTGGCGATCTCGAGTTGCTTGCGGCAGAAGCGCGTGGCTTCGAGTGGGAGATAGAAGGGCTTCGTCTTGTTGGGCGGGCGCAGTTTAATTTGAAAGCGTTGGAGGGTGCGCGTGCGACGTGGGAAGCAGTTCGCAAAATTGATCCGTTAGACGAGGAGGCCAACACCCTGCTCGGCACGATCTATCAGCGTCTTGGCGATCTGACCAGCTCCGATCAGGCTTTGAGGCGTGTCCTCAGTCGCAAAGGCCTGGTGAAAGACGGCAGAGCTGAAGTGGGTTCACTGTTAGCTCGGAACACCAAAACTCATTGGACCAATGACTGGAAAGAGGGGGCAACAATACCTGAGCGGCAGCGACGCGCACTCGTGTCACCCTATCTCGATGAGTCACTCGAAGCCTACGAAAGCGCATTCAAAGAAGACCTTAACCACTTCTACTCTGGACTCAACGCGCTGGCGATGCTGACTATCCAAACCAAATTAGCGGCACTGATGCCGGAGGTGTGGGCCGAGAGATTTGATGAGAACGATGAGGCGCAGCGCGAGTTGGCGGCGCGGAAGAAGAAGATCGAAAAGCTCTGCGCCGCAGCGGATCTATCTCTTAAATCCACGGCGGAGCGTCTGAAAAGGGAGCAGGCTACTGACATTTGGGCTGAGATTAGTGAGAGTGCCCTTATCTTTCTCACTTCGGATAAGCCGCGCAAGGTGTCGAATGCCTACCGGAATGCGCTGGCGGGTGCACCGGCGTTCGCCACTGACGCGCTTCGTCGTCAGCTCAGTCTTTATCAGGAACTCGGATTGCTCCAGGAGAATGTGTCGGCAGTTTTATCAGTGCTTCCTGCAAGCAACACCGGGCCTCTCTCATCTTCGGGATCGTCCAACGGGAAACGAGTTCTTCTCTTCACGGGTCACATGATTGATGCTCCCGGACGTCAGGAGCCGAGGTTCCCTCCCGAGAAGGTCGATATAGCTAAGCAAAAGATTGCCGAAGCTGTCGCCGCCGAGCAGCAGATCGCGGGCGGCATTGCATATGGCGTAGCGGGAGGCGCCAGTGGCGGTGACATTCTTTTCCACCAGGTTTGCGAAGCGATGGACATTCCAACTCACATCTTCCTGGCGGTGCCGCGCGAGTTATATATTCGTGAGTCAGTTGCGGCTGCCGGCCCGCAATGGATTGAAGAGTTCAACCAGCTCGTCAGATCGCACCCCGTGCGCGTGCTCTGTGACACGGAGGAGTTGCCGCGCTGGCTTCAGGACAAACCTGATTACAACATTTGGCAACGCAACAATCTCTGGAATTTATACAATGCGTTGGCCGCGGTAGGCGGCGAGAACGTGACGCTGATTGCGCTGTGGAATGGCGTTACCGGCGATGCACCAGGTGGAACCAGTGACATGGTGGAGAAAGCTCGCGAACGTGGGGCCAAGACGATCATCCTGGACACGAAAAAGATCTTCGCAGAGTAAGATGTTAGCTGGTCTGTTTTGGCCTCGCGTTGTA
This sequence comes from Acidobacteriota bacterium, assembly GCA_046730815.1. Lineage (GTDB taxonomy): Bacteria > Acidobacteriota > Blastocatellia > Pyrinomonadales > Pyrinomonadaceae > PSRF01. The sequence continues at coordinate 2,442 of JBKPJS010000001.1, read as the reverse complement.
CCCTCGCTCTCCGAACGGTGAGAGTTTATCGAGCCACAGTTCCTCGAGTGCGCGCAAGTCGTCCTTTGGATTGTAGCCTGCCGTTTCCGGCGGCGTGAGGGTATCAAGTATCTGAAACTCAAAAGCCTCTGGCCCGAACTCCGCCCACTCCTTCTGTAGCTCGCGGTTGGGATGTCCGCCCATGCGGAGTTGCGACTGTTGTCGATTGAGCATCGACAGCAAATCAACACTCACTCCTATCAGTAGCTTCCCATTAACAGTATTGCGGACCTGATAGACGCCCATCGGTCGCCGGGTTTCTTTGTATTGGCGGGTTAAAGCTTTCCTGTCCATAAAAGACATTCTAGCCACAAAGAAGCAGAAAAGTTAAAACGTTCGGGCCTTGAGCATCTGTTTCAAAAATCTCTTCGCAACTTTTCCCGCCACGGTTCCGCCAAGTGAGCTGAGTTTTCCACTCGCGACCACAATGTTTGTCTTTGGATCGATGGCCGTATAGACGTACATCGTGAAGAGATCGTGCTTGAGTTCAAGGACCAGATCCGCTTCGTTCGGGTCTCTCGTGATAACTAAACCAAGGTGCTGGAATTCTGAACGTTTCCGCAATTTCGCCTCGATCACCGCTTCGCCGACCAAAAGCGAGGACGATGTCACGTAGATACTCTTCGCTGAGCGGAGACTCGCTGTTGGGTCAGATGGGTTAACGGGTGCCTGCGCCAGAGTCGTCTTTGCACACAGTCCAAACGTCAACAGCAACGCGGCGGCGAGAAGTGCTGTATAGGTGTGTTTCATAGCGCCAAGTATCAAACACTCGGCACCCTTTGTCCGTTTTGTCTATGACAGTTTGACGAGCTTCACACGTTCCAAACGCGAGTTAGCGATTGCCAAAAATCATCACGAGAATCAGTACGACAATCAGGATTGACATCACCAGCAGCGCAATCTTCCAAACACTGTACGGGCGTTCGCCTTGTATCTCGCCGGTGCGGCCGTTGACCACAATTTGAAAGAGCTTTCCGTTGTAGCGATACGCGCCGGCGTAAACCGGTAGCAACAAATGCTTGAAGGTGATCTCGGAATACTCTGTTGTGAGGCTATCAATTCTTTGCTCGTCACCACCGATATCACTGCGCACGTCGTGTTGAATCAGAGGGGCAACAACCTCCTTTGCCTGTTCGAAGCCTTGCGCAAGATCGACTTGATAACGCTGCGCCTTGAATCCGGATAGAAACGCCGGATCGTATGGTTTTAACTTATCCAGATCCCACGGCTCTAAAGCTGCGAGATGACTAGACGATAGCGAGAGTGTCGCAGGAATCAAAACATCGTCGAACCAATTCGTTATTGTCCCTGAAGCAGGATACCAGCTAACCCGCTGCACAGTTCTCGTGCGCTCCACCTCGTTTCCCTGCGAGTCGCGCTCGTAGTAAGTTTCGGTGTCATTATAGTAGTCGCCGCGCTGGCCTGTGTAATTCGTGGTGGCGTGTGTGGTGTAGGTCCAAAAAGGAAGATACACCCCCTGTATCGCCTCGGGTTGAGCGAAACGTTTGAGGTCGTTCGGCGCCAACCATCTTGATGAAAGCCATTGCCTGAGGTCTGAGCTGGCCTGTTGCTGCGTAATATTAAACGGCAGCAGTCCACCGGGAGTCAGAATCGGATCAGCCGACTTGGGTTGGGCCACGATCTGCACGCCACAGAAATCACAACGCCCTGCGACCTGCGGCGGGATGAAGATGGATTTAGCGCCACAGCTCTGGCACTGCACTTCGAGCGCATTCGCCGCCAACTGCGCCATTTGCTCGGGACGAATTTGCAGGTGGAGCTCGAACGATTGCTCCTCAACCTGCTCCGTGCTTTGCGGAATTGCTTCCTTGTGACCACAGTAGGGGCACGTCAGGAAACCGTCACCCGGCTCGAAAAGAAGGTCGGCCCCGCAAGACGAGCAAGGGTAATGATGGACCTCATTCGCTGCCACGGTTCATTCCGAAGACACGATCAAAGAAAGCTGCAACTGCGGAGTCAACCTTCAAGATGTTTGCGTGGCGCATGAAGTGATGAGTGTCGTCAGGTATGACTAGCTCCTCGTACGTCACTCCGGCCTTTTCCAACCGCCTTACCAAATCCGTCGTTTGATTAAAACGAACGTTGCGATCGTCGTCACCATGAATCAACAACACCGGCGACTTCCAGGTTGCGATCGCAGAAACTGGTGACGACTGCCACGCCACATCCAGCGCACGCTGAACGTCTGGAGCCTTCTCGTAACGATTCTCCAGCAACCCTGCAGCGCGTTCCGCGGTCCAATTGTGCACGCCGTGTATGTCCACTCCGGCAGCGAATAGCTGCGAGTCGCGCGCCAACGCCAGCGCCGTTAGAAACCCGCCGTAAGAACCGCCATAGATCCCGATGCGCTTCGCATCCACCTGGGCCAGCCGCTGCAAGTAC